>VBHW01000277.1:0-2576 GCA_005881055.1 Chloroflexota bacterium | reverse complement strand
AAGCAGACCGCAATCTATGCCGCGATCGCTCTGCCGACCGAGATCCTGGGCGGGCTCGGGATCGCCCTTCTCGTCCATCGAACGGTCCGCTCGAGCGCCATTCGCGCGGCCATCTACATCGCGGCAATGATCCCCATCGTCATTCCCCAGATCGCGGTCGGCGTCGTCTTCCGGCTCGTGTATGCGCCGGACTACGGGATCCTCAACGTGCTGCTCGGCCAGACCGGGCCCAATCAGCCCCTGTGGCTCTCGTCACCGCCGCTGGCGATGATCGCCACGGCAAGCGTCGACATCTGGCAATGGACCCCATTCGTCTACCTCATCATGTTCGCCGGCTTCCAGACCGTGCCCAGCGAATCGGTCGAGGCGGCCCAGGTGGACGGCGCGACCGCCTGGACGCAGTTCCGGCACATCGAGCTGCCGTACCTCCGCCCGCTGCTCCTGCTCGTCCTGTTCTTCAGGATCGCCGACGTGATCCGCGTCTTCGACCACGTCTACGTGCTGACGGGCGGCGGCCCGGGGACAACGACCCAGTTCCTGAGCCTGTACATCTATCGGATCGGCTTCAAGTTCTCCGACCTCGGACAGGCGTCCGCGCTGGCCGTCGTCGTCATGGTGGCGATGACCGTGTTCTACACGATCGTCTCGCGGTTCCTGCCGGCGGACCGGGGATGACGCGTGGCAGTCGACGGCTCACGAGGATCGCGACGTCGGCGCTGCTCGCCGTCATCGCATTCATCTTTGCGTTCCCGCTCTTCTACCTGATCGCGACGTCGCTCAAGACGAAGGCCGACCTGTTCGCGCCCGTCCCATCGCTGTTTCCGCCCGCGCCGACGATCGAGCCGTACGTGAGCGTTCTGTTCACGCGCGGCTTCGATGGCCTCCTCGTCAACAGCATCATCGTTGGCCTGAGCGCGACCATCCTGGCCATCGCCATCGCGTTCGCCATCTGCTACCCGATCACCCGGCTGCCCGCGCCACCCCGCCTTCGGACGTTCGTCCTCAACTGGGCGTTGTCGCTCCGCTTCCTCCCGCCGGTCGCGGTCGTCATCCCGTACTTCGCGATCGTGCGCACGATCGGGTTGTACAACCAGCTGCCGGCCCTGATCCTCGTGTACACGATCTTCAACCTGCCGCTGGCGATCTGGATGCTGCGCGGGTTCCTGGACGAGATCCCGATCGAGATCGAGGAAGCCGCCATGGTCGACGGGGCGAGCCGCTGGTATGCGTTCCGGGCGATCCTCCTGCCGCTGTCGCGGACGGGGATCCTGGCGGTCGTGATCATCGTCTTCGCGTTCGACTGGGCCGAATTCCTGTTCGCCTTCATCCTCACCGCGACCCCCCAGGCGATGACGTTCCCGGTCGGCGTCCAGGGCCTCGTCACCCAGTTCGAGATCATCTGGAACGACATGGCGGCTGGCGGCGTCATCGCGATCGTCGTCCCGCTCACGCTCATGCTCGTCGCCCGGCGGCACGTCATGGCCGGCCTGACGTTCGGCGTCATCCGCGAGAAATGAGGCCGGGCGAATGACGGACGGATCGAGACTCGGGCGACCCGTCGGTCGACGCGGCCCGCACCTCAACGGGGCGACGATCATGACGACCCCGACTGCCCGGCTCGCCGAGATCGCCCGTGAGACCGGCTACGACGGGATCGAGGTCCGGGCCGAGCGCCTCCTCGGCGCGCCCGACGAGCTCACGGCGGCCGCCGGTGCCGTGCGCCCGGGCGAGGTCTGGAGCCTGAACGGCATCCAGCTCCAGGTCGGGCCGGATGGCGGCCTCGACCGGGCCCGGCTCGAGGCCGAAATGGCCCCGCGCCTGGAGGTCTGCCGCCGGCTGGGCGCCGTCTACCTCCTCGTCGTCCCACCCCGCGCGGAGGGAGCGGAGCGGGAACGGGCGATCGGGGCGATGCGCGACGGGCTCGCGATCCTGCGCGATACCGCCGCTCCGGACGGCATCGGGGTCGCGTTCGAGTTCCTCGGGTTCGCCGACTGCCCGATCGATACGCCCGCGCTGGCCGGCCGGGTCGTCGCCGGCCTCGAGGGCGTCGACCTCGTCCTCGACTCGTGCCACTGGCACGCGAGCGGCGGTGCATCGCTCGACGGGTTCCCGGTCGACCGCCTCGCGATGGTGCATCTCAACGATGCTCCCGCGAAGCCACCCCGGGAGATCGAGGACGCCGACCGCCTCCTGCCGACGTACGGCGTCATCCGCCTCGCCGAGCTCATTGCTGCCCTGCGCGCCGCCGGCTCCGACGGCCCGTGGAGCCTCGAGACGTTCAACCCGGCCTACTGGACGCGCGATCCGGCCGAGGTCGCGCGCGAAGGCCGATCGCTCCTCGCCGGCCTGCTCGGCTCGCCGGTGCGGGGAGCCTGAGCGGCGCGGCCGAGGTCGGGGCGTGGCGGTGGACGACGGCACTCGGCCGATCACGATCAGCGACGTCGCCCGCCGCGCCGGCGTGTCGACGGCGACCGTCAGCCGGGTCATCTCCGGCGCGACCCGCGTCAGGCCGGCGACGCGGGAGGAGGTCCTCGCTGCCGTCCGTGAGCTCGGCTACCGGCCGTCGGGCGTCGCCC
>VBHW01000276.1 GCA_005881055.1 Chloroflexota bacterium | reverse complement strand
TCGGAGAGTCGCAGCGACCAGGCATAGGTCCCGTTCGGGACGAGCGCCCCAGCGGAGTCCCGGAGGTCCCACGTGATCGTCGTCCAGTCGGACGTCGTCGCCAGCGTCCGAACGGTGTCGCCGGCCGCGTTGCGGATCGTCAGCTCGGCCGCGACCGCTTCGGAGGCCCGGTACCGCAGCGCGTAGAGGTACGTCCCGTCCACCGTCGCGACGGAGTACGGCTTGTCGAGCGTCCAGATCCTCGGCGGCGTGCTGTCCCGCGGGGCGAGCCCCGCTGCGGGGACGAAGCCCGCCGTCGCTCCGTCGAGCGTGGCGACGGCGAACACGCGCGTCCCGTCCGCGAGGGCGGGCGACTCTGCCGTCACGCGCAGTCGCGTGCCGGTCGCGAGCGTGGCGATGGGATCGCCGGAGAGATCGGCGGAACCGCGGACCGCGACTCCGTCGGCCGCCGTGACCTCCGCGGCGCCCGGCACGACGAACCCCGCGGGGTTGACGGCCGTCGACGGGTACGCCGTCCGAGTGACCATGGTCGTTGTGAGTGTCGGGTCCTCGATGATCGAGCGGTACCACGGGCCGGTCCGCGTCGTCGGGTCGAGGATCGCCCGGAAGCCGGGGTTGCGGACGCCCATGAACGGGATGTCGTGGCCGTGGTACGTCGGGTACGTGTGCCACAGGCGGTCGATCGTCTGGCGCGTCGTGAAGAGCGCGGTGATGTACGCCGTATGCGGATGGGAGACGTCCGCGATGACCGCTCGTGCTCCGGCGGCGATGAACCCGGCGCCGTAGTTGTCGACCCGCTGCTTCGAGTCGGAGAGCGTTCCGATCGGCAGCCCGTCGGAGGTGTTGCCCGACGCATAGCACAGGTGGTTGAGCAGGACGATCGCGTTGGGCGCCAGACGCACGTCGCGAGCGAGGTAGTACTCGCCGTAGTAGACGTGCGCGCTGCCGTCGGCGCCCGTCTCCGGGTCGAGGCCGAGCCCGTCCTTCGTATATGGCTGCCACGGCGCGTAGATCGATGGCCAGCCGTTGCCGTGGCCGAGGTAGACGACGATCGAGGCGCCCTGGAGGGCCGGCCGGACGCGCGACCACGTCGCCCGCGGCGTCTTGATGAGGACGACGTTGCTCGTGTATTTGCGGGCCGTCGCGGCGATCGCGTCCGCGTCGGCCCTGTAGTGGCCGTTCAATGCTCCGACCGGGCCGGCGATGACGACGACCTTCGGATTGAGGGCGGCGGCGGCCACGGCGGTCGGCGCGGTGGGGCTGCCGGGCAGGATGACGGTCGCGACCGCGAACAGCGCGGCGGCGAGGTACGCCAGTGGACGGGGAGACGGCACGGCAGACCATCGGGCGATCGGACGGCGCACGAGCACTCCACTGTTTCGTGACGGGGCCGACTGGGCCGTGAGCATCCGGGCGGCGGGCTCCCTCGCCCGGGGCCGGCGACGAGATGCGCTCCACGAGGCGCGAACTCGGTCCGATTGAACCGCGTCGGGGGCCGGATTCCGAGAACCCGAATGGTGCGTGCGAGCCCCGGACCTTTCTCCCTGAGATCACCCGGACCCGGCTCGGCGAACGAGGCGTGGCCGGCGTCCCGACCCCGGACGGTGCATCCTGCGGGGAGCCACGGGCGGGGAGCCAACCGAGCGGGGAGAACGCTGGAGGTCCATCGATGCCGAGCCGTCACCCGGTCAATCAGCGCATGATCGACAACGCCACGCGAGGCGAGCGGGTCGCGGACGGGGTGTCCGGCTTCATGGGCAGCTGGCGCTTCATCATCCTGCAGACGCTCATCGTGATTGCCTGGGTCGTCGGGAACGTCTACCTCCTCTTCCACTTCGACCCCTACCCATTCATCTTCCTGAACCTCGCGTTCTCGACGCAGGCGGCATATGCGGCGCCGCTCATCCTCCTCGCGGGCAACCGCTCGGCCGCGCGCGACCGGCTGACGCTGGAGCACGCGGCGGCACAGGCCGACGTCGAGGAGCGCCAGAACGAGCGCCTCCTCCGCGGCAACACGGAGATCCTCCACCGCGTCGAGGCACTGGAGGGGCGGATCCTCCAGCTCGAGACGCGCATCGTCTCGCTGCTCGAGGGACATCCCGGGTCGGCGCCGGGCGACGACAAGCCTGCCAAGCCTGACAAGCCCGATTCGACGCCGAGGACCTGAAGACCCTCCACGCCGGTCCGACATCTGGTACAAACGCCGGGTGCGCCGTCGCTCCTTCATCGGGCCCTTGGCCATTGCCGTGGCCGTCTCGCTGGCCCTGCCCGTGGTTGTCGCGCGACCCATCGAGATCGGCGAAGACGCGGGCGGCGCAGCATTGGTCGACACCGGTGTCCGTGGGG
>VBHW01000275.1 GCA_005881055.1 Chloroflexota bacterium | reverse complement strand
GCTACGATCGCTGTCGCCAACAAGCCGGCCTGGGTGGACCTCGCGACCGACGACACGGCTGCGTCGCGCGACTTCTACTCGAAGCTGTTCGGCTGGCAGGTCGAGGTCAACCCCGACCCGCAGTACGGCGGCTATGCGCTGGCCAAGACCGGTGGCAAGGACGTCGCCGGCATCGGCGGCAAGCAGGACCCGAGCGCGCCCACCGCCTGGTCGGTCTACATCGGGACGGACAATGCCGACGAGACCGCGAAGAAGGTCCAGGCGGCCGGCGGGACGGTCGTCGCACCACCGTTCGAGGTCGGCGACCAGGGCCGCATGGCGGTCTTCCAGGACCCGTCGGGCGCGTTCATCTCGGCATGGGAACCACAACGCATGGGCGGCTTCCAGACGAACGCCTCGAACGCCCTCGGCTGGTCGGAGCTCAACGCCCGGGGCCTCGACAAGGCCCTGCCCTTCTACCAGTCGGTGTTCGGCTGGAGGGGCGAGCAGGTCGACAGCGGCGCGGACAACCCGCCGTACACGGAGTTCCATTTCGGCGGTGAGCGCGTCGCCGGCGCGATGGAGATGAACCCGATGGTGCCGGCGAAGGTCCCCAGTTACTGGGCGATCTACTTCAACGTCGACGACGTCGATGGCGCGTTCAAGAAGGCACTCTCCCTCGGAGCGCAGGAGATGCTCCCGCCGCAGGACTTCCCGGGTGGGCGCTTCGCGATCGTGAGCGACCCACAGGGGGCATCCTTCGGCCTCCTGCAGATGCGCCGCTGAGGACGACGCGGACCCGATAGGAACCGCCAACCAGATAGGAACCGGCAACCCGGCCCCCGGCGGCGGACCTCGTCCGTCCCGGGGGCTTCTTCATGCCTCTCGGAAGCGGCGATACAGCTGCGGGAGCAATGCCGCCGGGTTCGTGTAGTACCGGTCGGGGTCCGTCGCGATCCGGGCGCGCGCCGAGGGCTCTCGGATCGCCGGCCGGAGGGCCGCGAACTCACGCAGAACGGATCCATGCGGCTTGAGCGAGCCGTCGGAGCGCACGAGACCGAACGTGCGCTCGTGGCGATGGTCGCGGCACGGGGGCCGATCCCAGAGCGACTCGTCATAGTCGGCGAAGCACCAGACGAGCGCGCCGATCGCGCCGACCTCCACCAGGGCCGGCAGCACCGTCGCGAGGTGTTCGCCCAGGGCCTCCTCGGCGGCCCGGAACTCACGCCGCGGCGACCCAGCGTCGGTCGTCCAGCTCAGGATTCCGGACGGCTCACCGGGCGGGACCGTCGGTGCCCCGAACTCCTCGGCGAGGACCGGCCTGCCCGAGAGGGACGCCGTGAGGGCGCACATGAAGGGGACGAACGCGGGATCGAGTGGACCGGTGGCCCAGTCCGTGTATGCCGGGTAGGCGTGCATGACCGCGAGATCGGTGTGGGCGAAGACGCGGTCGACGCGGAGGCCGTTGTCCGACGCGAGGCTGGCGGCATGCAGCCCGCAGGTGACCGGATGGCGGCCGTCGAGGGCGCGGATCGCGCTGGCCAGGTACCGGGTCCAGGCGGGCGCCGCCTCGTCGTCCGGGGGCAGCGCGAACAGGTCAGGCTCGTTGCCGAGGTTCCACAGCCAAACGGCCGGGTGGTCGCGGAGCGCCTCGACGACCGTACGGACCTGGAGACGCTGGGCGGACAGGACGCCCGGGTCGACGTAGGGGTTGCGCACGCGACTCGAGACTGTGCGTCCGCCACTGACGAGCTCGCGGGCGCCGGGTCCTGGTCTCGATCCGTCCAAGAGCCAACCGGGGGCCCAGTTCGGACCGCTCTCACGTCCAGCACGAGGTCGCGCTCGGCGGCGATGTCGCACGTCGTCCGGAGATGGCCGAGGGCGGCCGGATCGATCCGGTCGGGCGTGGGCTGGAAGTCCTCCCACAGCAGGAAGACCCGGACGATCTCGAGGCCGAGGTCCCGGATCAGGTCGAACTCGTCGCGGACCTCACCGTCGTCGAAGTCGGACCACCAGCCCATCGCCTTGCGGCGGGGCCAGTAGTTGACGCCGAGGCGGAACGGCCCGCCGGCACGGAACGGTGTGTCGAGGCTCACCGATGGCGTCGCGACGCCCAGGCCATATCGACCCCGGCCAGCCATTCGGTGTCGAACGCCGGAGCGCCGTGAATCGCGATCAGCCGCAGCTCGCCGGTCCCCGTGTTCGTGAAGCCGTGCGGAACGTTCGAGGGGCCCACGACGACGTGGCCGCCCTCCACGACGATCTCGTCCTCGTCGAGCCGGAACGTCGCACGCCCGGACTCCACGATGAAGACCTCCGGATAGGGATGCCGGTGGAGGCGCGGACCGGCGCCGGGCGACGCGTGGACGAGGATGACCGAGAAGGGCACGTCCCCGTGGTCGGCGCCGACGAGCTCGTGGGATTGCGCGGTGTGCGGCAGGTCGTCGAACGGGAAGACGAGCCCTTCCTGTCGCCCCATCGGCCTCGCCTCCTCCGCTCGCACGCGACGCGCCGACCGAGCGTGCCGGCCGCACCTCCGGCTGTCAAGATCGTCGGGCGCAACGCTCCGTTCACGGGAGATGGGTCCTGATCAGCCGTATCGCGCTCGCGATGACGATCCACAACCACCAGCCCGTCGGCAACTTCGGCTGGGTCATCCAGGAGACGTACGAGCGGGCGTACCTGCCGATGCTCGATGCCCTCGAGCGCCATCCGGGCGTCCGCATAGGGCTCCACTACACGGGCCCGCTCCTGGACTGGCTCGATCGCGAGCAGCCCGAGTTTCTCGCCCGCCTGGCCGGGCTCGTCGTGCGCGACCAGGTCGAGATCGTCGGGGGCGGCTGGTACGAGCCCGTGCTCGCGGCGCTCCCGGAGCGCGATCGCCTGGCGCAGCTCACGCGGATGGCCGACGAGCTCGAGCGCCGGTTCGGCTCGCGCCCTCGCGGCGCCTGGCTGGCGGAACGGGTCTGGGAGCCCGACCTGCCCACGGCCCTCGCCGGGGCGGGCTATGGCTGGACGATCCTCGACGATGCGCACTTCCGGGCGGCCGCGATCCCCGAGGAGGCGCTCTGGGGGCCGTACATGACGGACGACCAGGGCAAGTCCCTCACGGTGTGGGGCACGGAGCAGGGCCTGCGCTACCGGATCCCCTTCCGGCCGGTCGACGAGGTGATCGCATTCCTCCAGGAGCACGCGACGGAGGACGGCGATCGCGTCGGGACGATGGGTGACGACGGCGAGAAGTTCGGCGCCTGGCCCACGACGTACGAGGAGTGCTGGACGAACGGCTGGGTCGACAGCTTCTTCTCCGCGCTCGAGGCGAACGCCGACTGGCTCGCGACGACGACGCCCTCGGCATGGCTCGCCGACCACCCGCCGATCGGCCGCGTCTACGTGCCGACCGGCTCGTACGCCGAGATGGGCGAATGGGCGCTGCCGCCGGACGAGGCGATCGACTTCGCACGGGCGCTTCGCGACGCGCGCGAGGAGGGCCGCCCCGAGGCACGCTGGCTGCGCGGCGCGATCTGGCGGAACTTCCAGGTCCGCTACCGCGAGATCAACGACATGCACAAGCAGATGCTCCATGCGTCGGACCTCGTCGAGGCGATGCCGGCCGGGGGCGCTCGAGAGCGGGCGCTCGACCACCTGCTTGCCGGCCAGTCGAACGATCCCTACTGGCACGGGCTTTTCGGCGGCATCTACCTGCCCGACCTGCGGGTCGCAAACCTGTCGCGGCTCATCGCGGCCGAGGACATCGCGCTGGCCGGCCGGTCGTCCGAGAGCGGGGTCCTCTGCGACGTCGACCTCGACGGCCTGCCCGAGGTCGTCCTCGCGAACGATGGCGAGTTCGTCTCCGTGAAGCTCGACGACGGCGCGG
>VBHW01000250.1 GCA_005881055.1 Chloroflexota bacterium | reverse complement strand
TGGAAGCGGCGGATCCCGCGGTCGAGCTCGTGCCACTCGCCCTCCTCGGCCTCGAGGAGCATGAGCGCGAGGTTCGCGCCTGCCGAGAAGTCGGGCTGGCGGGTGCCGACGACGTACCCGTCGAAGCGGGCCGTCGCGATCTCCACGCCGCGCATCACGAGATCGAGCGTGTCGATCCCGATGATGTTGAGCTTGCCGTGCAGCTCGCAGCCGAGGATCCCGTCGCCCAGGTCGACGAGGGTCGCCGACGCGTTGCCGCGCAGATCGACCGCGGCCTGCTTCCGAGCATCCAGGTCGAGCGTCCCGGCTCGCGGCGCGACCGGCCGCAGCTCGAGCGAGGCGAAGTCCAACGCGCGGCCGTCGTCGTGGAAGCGGCCCGGCCCGGCCACCACCGCTTCGACGAGTGGCGGGATCGCCACGCCCGCGGCGGGCAGGCGCTCGGCGACCCGGTCGAGGCCGAGCGAATCCCACGCCTCGAACGGTCCGAGCTCCCAGCCGAAGCCCCAGCGCATCGCCCGATCGACCGACTCGGCATCGTCCGCGACCTCCGGTCCGACCGCGGCCGCGTACGCGAGCTCGGACGCGACGAGCCGCCACAGGAACGTGATGGCCGGGTCCTCGGGGCTCCGTTGTGCGGCATCCGCGAGGGCCGACATCCGGCGAGGCAGGTCGGTCTCCGTCCGGGCGAGCTCCACCGCCGGCGACGACACCCGCCGGCGCGGGCGGTAGTCGAGGGTCTCGAGGTCGAGCGCGAGGATCTCGCCATCCTCCTTGCGATAGAAGCCGACTCCGGCCTTCTCGCCGAGCCGACCCTCCTCGACGAGGCGCCGCAGGACCGGCGGCACGGCGAAGCGCTCGCGCTCCGGATCGTCGACGAGGTCTTCGTGGCAGTGGTCGGCCACCGCGACGGCGACGTCCAGGCCGACGAGGTCGAGCGTCCGGAAGATCGCGCTCTTCGGCCGGCCGACGAGCGGCCCGGTCAGGTCGTCGACCTCGTCGACACCGAGGCCCGTCTCGCCGGCAAGATGGAGCGCCGTCAGGAGCCCGTGGACCCCGAGCCTGTTCGCGACGAACGCCGGGCGATCCTTCGCCCGGATCGTGCCCTTGCCGAGGAGCCGGCTGCCGACGTCCTCGATCCAGACGACGCGGTCCGAGGCGGTGTCGGCCGTCGGGATGAGCTCGAGCAGGCGCGCATAGCGCGGCGGGTTGAAGAAATGGGTGCCGAGGAACGCGCGCCTGAAGCGTTCGCTCCGGCCTTCGGCCATCCGCGCGATCGAGATCCCCGACGTGTTCGAGCTGACGAGCGGCACGGCGGCCTCGTCCGGGAGTCTGGCGAGCGCCGCGTCGATCCGCTCGAAGAGCGCGCGCTTCGGCTCGATCTGCTCGACGATCGCCTCGACGACCCAGTCCGCGCCGGCGAGCCACGATTCGAGATCGTCGAATCCGCCGGGCCGGATCCGCTCGACGTCCTCGGCCCGATAGGTCGGTGAGGGCCGAAGCTTCGTCGCCCGAGCCAGGCCGGCTGCCGCGACAGAGACGTCGAGGTCGAGCAGGCGCACCGGCACGCCCGCGCCCGCCAGGAGGCAGGCGATCTGGGCGCCCATCGTCCCCGCACCGAGGACCACCGCGGATCGGACCCGGGGGATCATGCGGCCCGCTCGGCCCCGAGGAACAGGTCGGCGAAGGCCGCCGCGATCTCGGCGACCGTGAGCGGTCCGTCCGGCCGGTACCACTGGGTGAACCAGTTGCAGGCCGAGAGGATCGCGATCCCCGCGAGCCGGGTATTAGTCGGGCCGAGCGAGCCCTCCCCGACGGCGTCCTCGATGGCCGCCCGCCAGAGGTGCTCGTAGGCGTCCCGCCGGTCGACGATCTGGCGGCGTCGATCTGCTGCGAGCGAGCGGAGCTCGATCTGGACGAGGGAGAGCTCGTCGCCGTGCTCGGCGGCGAACGACAGGTGCTCGGCCACGGCCCGCCGGAGGCGGACCGCGCCGGGCTCTCTGCCCGACAGTGCGGGACGGACGCGGTCGTGGAGCCGGTCGAGCGTGCCGGAGACGATCCACCACAGGAGGTCGTCCTTGGACTCGATGTAGTGGTAGAGGCTCCCGCGGTTCATGCCGAGCGCCTCGGCGAGATCCTGCATCGACGTCGCGTGGAAGCCCCGTTCACGGAATAGGCGGGTCGCCTCGCGCCGGAGCTGCGCCTCCCGCGGCCGCACGGCGGTGGGTTGAGTGCCGGGGGCATTGGGCTTGGCGTTCGCGTCGATCAGGCTCGGATTCGGCACGGTCCCTTGGTGCTCCAGCACGATCGCGTCCCAAACGGACCGCCGGCCTGCCGCCGGGGTCGATCAAACGAACGTTTGGTTGATCGCGAGCATACGGCGGGCCGCACGCGGATGCAAGGGCGTGGCCAAAC
>VBHW01000266.1 GCA_005881055.1 Chloroflexota bacterium | reverse complement strand
CCAACAAGGTACGCGTGCCGCCACCCATTCCCTCGCGACCGATGGACGCCACGCTGTCCGTCACCAAGGCCGCACGGCTGCTGGGGGTCCACCCGAACACGGTTCGTGCCTGGAGCGACCAGGGCCGGCTCCGCTATTACCGGATCAACCCTCGCGGCGATCGACGCTATCGACTCGGCGACCTCCAGGGCTTCCTGGCTGCCGCCGAGGCCGGCGCGCCCGCGGACGTTGCCGCGGCCGCCAGGGCACCCATCGCGGGAAGGGCTCCGGGTGGGCGGGCATTCCACGACACCGCCGTCGCGGCCCCACGCCCGGCGCGCCGGCGTGGCGACCGCCTGCGCGGCGGCCATGGCGCCACCGTCGCGACGAGTCCGCTCGAGGCGGAGCGCTACCGGGTAGACCTCCAGGTCCTCTCCGAGCTCGCGACGCTGGCGTCCGGAGGTCGCGACCTCGACCCCATGCTCGGGCGCGTGACGACGCTCCTGCGCGATGTGTACGGCTTCCACGCGGTGGCGGTGTACGCCCGCCAGGGCGAGTCGGCCAGCCTCCAGGCCTCGGCCGCATCGACGCTCCTGCGCGTCCCCGAGCGGCTACCGACCGGCAGCGCCGCCCAACGCGCACTCGTCCACGCCCGGCCCACGATCGCCGCCGCCGAGGAGCCCGGCTGGCAGCCCCTCGTCACGGGTTCCGCGGGCGAGATCGCCGTGCCGATCCCGGACGGCCGCCGACCCTGGGGTGTCCTCACCGTCTCGACCGACCGCCACGGATCGCTCGGCGAGCGTGAGATCGAGTTCCTCGACACCGTCGCACGGGCCCTGGCTGTCGGGATCTACACGGCCCGGCTCCTCGGCGAGGCGTCTGCCCAGGTCCACCGCCTGGAGGCGCTGCGCCGCGTCGCCGGCGACATCGGCAGCCGGCTCGACCTCGACCAGACGCTCGCCGGCCTCGTCGAGCATGCGATCGTGCTGTTCCAGGCGGACCGCGCCGCCGTCTTCCTCGTTCGCCCCGACGGCCACGTCGACGCCGAGGTCAGCCGGGGCCTCTCCGCGTCGTACATCGCATCCGTACGCGAGTTCCCGTCGCACTCCCTCCCGGCCGTCGCGGTCGCCGAGCGTCGGCCGCTCGCGGCGACCGCCTATGCCGACGATCCCCGCGGAGCCGGCGTCCGTGCCGCCGTCATCCAGGAGGGCTTCGACACCTTGTGCACGGCGCCGATGTTCGACGGCGACGAGCTGCTTGGGATGCTCAACGTGTACCACGACCGCGAGCACGAATGGACGCCCGACGAGCTCGAGACGATGGCCGCGTTCGCGGCCCAGGCGAGCGTCGCGATCAAGACGGCCCGCAACTACAGCCAGATGGCGCGCTGGGCCGCCCAGCTCCAGTCGATCCAGCAGCTCGGGGCGCGTCTCAACGGGCTGACGAGCGTGCGCGAGATCGGCAAGGCGATCGCGACGGAGCTCGGCCAGCTGCTCGACTTCCACAACGTCCGCGTCTACCGGCTCTACGACCGGGACCTCATCCCGGTCGCGATGCAGGGCCGCGTCGGCGAGTACGTGGACGAGACCCCGGAGCAGCTCCGGGTGACCCTCGGCGAGGGCATCACCGGGTGGGTCGCGGAGCATCGCATCGCCCAGAACCTGCCGGACGCGGCGAAGGATCCGCGCGCGGCGACGATCCCCGGGACCGAGGCGGACCTCGACGAATCGATGCTCCTCGCCCCGATGGTCTTCGAGGACCGCGTCCTCGGCGTCCTCGTCCTCTCGCGGCTGGGCCTCAACCAGTTCAGCGACGACGACCTGCGCATCTTCGTCATCTACGCGAGCTTCGCGGCCCAGGCGATGGCCAACGCGGACGCGACCGAGTCGATCCGGGCGAAGTCGGAAGCGCTCGAGCGGCAGCTGCGCAGCCAGCGCGAGCTCCTGCACATCACGGAGTCGATCCTCACGACCCTCGACTCGCGCGACGTGCTCGAGCAGATCACCGATCGGCTCGGGACCCTCGTGCGCGCGGACACGATCGCGATCGAGCTGTTCGATCGGACGGCGGGAGTCCTGCGGCCGTTGACCGCGCGCGGCGTCGACTCCGACCTGTTCATGGAGCCATGGGCCACCGGCGAGGAGGGGCTGGCGATGTGGGTCATCGCCCACAACGAGCCGCAGCTCGTCGTCGACGAGCTCGCCGACGGGCGCGTCCTCAACGCCGTCGAGGGCAGCCTCATCTGCGTGCCGCTCCTCGGGCGCGAGGAGGGCGCCACGGGCGTCCTGACGCTCGAGCGCCTCGGCAGCGAGGATCGCTTCGGCGACGAGGAGTTCGAGCTCGTGAAGCTCTTCGCGGCCCAGGTCTCGATCGCGCTCCAGAACGCGGAGGTCCATCGGGCGCTCGCCGTCCGAGCGCGCACGGACGCGCTCACCGGGCTCCTCAACCATGGAACCTTCCAGGACTGGCTTCGGCGGAGCGTCGCCGAGGGCGCTCCGTTCTCGCTCGTCATGATCGACCTCGACGACTTCAAGGCCGTCAACGACGCGCTCGGCCACCAGGCCGGCGACCGGCTCCTCCACGACATCGCCGGGGCGATCGTGGCTGCCGGCCGCGAGTCGGACCACGTGTTCCGCTACGGTGGCGACGAGTTCGCGCTGATCCTGCCCGACACGCGCCTGGCTCGAGGACGGAAGGTCGCCGAGCGACTCCAGCGAGCGATCCACGCCGTGGGCAAGCCCGGCACGTCGTGGCATGACGGCCAGGTGGAGGTGAGCAGCTCGGTCGGCCTCGCGACGTACCCCGACGACGGCGACACGGCCGAGGCCGTGCTCCTCGCCGCCGACCGGGCGTGCTTCGTCGCCAAGCGGCGGGGCCACGGGCTCATCGGGACGGCCGACGAGGGCCTT
>VBHW01000265.1 GCA_005881055.1 Chloroflexota bacterium | reverse complement strand
GTCCGGCTGGTTCCACAGCCCGTCGAGGATCGTCAGCTGCTCCTCGAGCATCGTCGCCCGGTCGCCGATCGGCGGGAACGGAAAGCCATGCCGCCGATGCTCCTCCTCGTGCCAGCCTGCGCCGAGCGCGACGTCGACCCGTCCGCCGCTCATCTCGTCGACCGTCGCGATGACCTTCGCGAGGTTCCCCGGCGTGCGGAACGTCACGGGCGAGACGAGCGCACCGATCCGGATCGTGCGCGTGTCGCGCGCGAGCCCGGCGAGGACGGCCCACGCATCGGTCGTCGGCCGGTCGGACGGCCCGGGGAAGCTCTCGTAGTGGTCCGAGCGGAAGAAGCCCTCGAACCCGCCGGCCTCGGCGTGCCGGGCGGCCGCCAGCTGGTCGTCGTAGGACATCCCCTGCTGGGGCTCGACCATGAGCGCGAAGCGCATCGGTCACCTCCTCCGTCTCGCGTGAATCATTCGGCTTGACAGGATGGTTCGTATCGGTAGTATCCTTCACTACATACGAACCATTGATGAGGACCAAACCTTTGAGCACGCCGAAGATCGCCTCCGCCGAGGCCGAACTCGTCGAGCGCATCATGGACGAATTCCACAGCTCCATCCGCGAGCTTCGGTGCACCGGAATGGGACGGCTCGTGAAGGCCGGCCTCAGCATGACCAACCTCCACGTGCTCGGACTCCTGTCGCGGCACGGCGAGCTGCCGATGAGCCGCCTCGCCGAGATCCTCGACGTCTCGCTGTCCAACGCCACGGGCCTCATCGACCGGATGGAGGAGCGCGGGCTCGTCGAGCGCCTCAGGGTCCCGGATGACCGCCGGATCGTGAAGGTCCGCCTGTCGGCGGCCGGTAGTCGAACGCTCGAGGAGGCCGAGATCCTCAAGAAGGACCTCGTGGCGAAGATCCTCGGCCAGATGACGGTGGCCCAGCACGAACGGCTCGCGCGGTGCCTCGAGGACGTGCGCGCGGCCGTCGCCCGTGTCGTCGCGGCCGAGGGACCGGAGGCGTTCGGGCACACCCATGCGCATGACAGCCAGCCGCACGAGGTAGAGGGGTTGCACGGCCGCCACGTCCATCTCCAGCGATCACCAGATACGCGATCACTACAGACCCAACCACTGCACACCTTGGGGAGCGAGGCATGACCGAAGGAATTTCGTTCGAAGGACGCGGCCCCGCCGCAGTCTCTGTGGCCGAGGACCCGGCGCTCGGGCTCGACCATCGCGCGAAGCTGGAGATCCTCTTCGCGATCATGGCTGTTCCTGGGCGCGCTCGACCAGACGGTCGTCGGGACGGCGCTGCCGAAGATCGTGACCGACCTTGGCGGCAACGACTACTACGTGTGGGTCGTGACGATCTACCTCCTCACGAGCACGATCACCGTGCCGTACTACGGCGCGCTGTCGGACCTCTTCGGCCGGCGGCCGCTCCTCATGGCCGGCATCGCGCTGTTCCTTGCCGGGTCGGCCCTCTCGGGCCTGAGCCAGACCATGTGGCAGCTCGTGCTCTTCCGGGGCATCCAGGGCATCGGCGCCGGCGCGCTCTTCCCGATCTCGCTCGCGGTGATCGGCGACCTGTTCTCGCCCGCCGAACGTGGGAAGTACCAGGGCTTCTTCGGTGCGGTGTTCGGGCTGAGCTTCCTCGTCGGTCCGTGGCTCGGCGGGTTCCTCACTGACAACGTGAGCTGGCACTGGGTCTTCTACGTCAACCTGCCCATCGGCCTCCTCAGCCTGTTCGTCATCTGGCGCCTCCTGCCGAACATCCGCAGGCCCGACGCGACCCGTCACATCGACTGGCTCGGGGGGGCGGTCTTCGCGGTCGCCGTGAGCTTCTTCCTCGTCGGCCTGACGAACAAGCAGGGCGGCGAGTGGACGGACCCGGTCGTCGGTGGCTTCATCGCGATCGGCCTCGCCCTCGGCGCGTTGTTCGTCCTCATCGAGTCGCGCGCGCGGGTCCCGATCATCCCGCTCGACCTCTGGAAGAACCGGACGTACGTCTCGTCGATGCTCGCGACGTTCTTCGTGAGCTTCGGGTTCTTCGGTGCGGTGATCTTCCTGCCTCGCTGGTTCCAGGTCGTTCGCCACGAGAGCGCGACGAACTCGGGCTACCAGCTCCTGCCGCTGCTCATCGGGCTCATCGGCGCGTCGATCCTGTCGGGCCTGATCGTCGCTCGGACGGGCCGCTACAAGCTGCTCGTCCTCGGAGCGATCGCGACCATGGCGATCGGCGTCCTCCTCATGACCAACCTCCGGACGGACACGGACCAGCCGACGCTCTGGCTGTGGATGTTCATCACGGGCATCGGGATCGGCCCGACCCTCTCGGTGTTCACGATCATCGTCCAGAACGCGGTGCCGTTCCAGAAGCTTGGCGTCGCGACCTCGAACCTGACGTTCTTCCGCCAGATCGGCGGTTCGGTGGGCCTGGCGATCGCGGGCACGGTCTTCGGACAGTCCCTGCGAGACTTCCTGCCCGGCCAGCTGAAGCCGGTCTTCACGCAGATCGTCAGCCAGGTGCCGCCCGAGTTCCAGGCTCAGGCGCAGGCCGGCCTGACCGGCCTCGGCGGCGGCAAGCTCGACCTCAACGGTCTCACCGGCGTCGGGCAGAGCTTCGGCCACGCGCTCCTCGCGGGCGTGCCGGCGCAGTTCCAGCCGTTGCTGACGCCGTTCGTCCCGCAGCTCGACCGGGCGTTCAACGATGCCTTCACCCTGGCTGTCGCGCAGAGCTTCCAGCTCGGCGTCGTGGCGGCCATCGCGGCGATCGTCGCGGCGCTCGTGATGCGTGAGCTGCCGCTCCGTCGGACGACGGGTGCCCCGGCCACGGCCGGTGAGGCGACGCCGTCCAGCGCCCCAAGCGTCATCCGTCCAGCACCTAGCCTCGACTGAGCACCGAGCCTCGACTGGGCCTTGCAAGGCTGGCCCTCCTCTCGGCCGAACGGCCCCGGCTCCACGCCGGGGCCGTTCGTTTTGGCCCCGAAGTGTGCGCGGGCGGGTCGGCGGACGTCCCTGCCGTAGGATGGCCTCGATGACGACGACGACCGACGCTCGGCCGCTCGCGTTCCGGCCGGAGCTGCGTGCCGCCGGGACGGCGCGAGCGCCTTATCGGGCGATGCTCCCGCTGGCGGAGCTGGCACCGGGTTCGATGCGCCGGGTGACCGTCGGCGACCTCGACGTGCTGCTCGTCTGGACGCCCGACGGGATCGCGGCTGTGGACGATCGCTGTCCGCACATGTCGGCGCCCCTCTCGATCGGGTCTCTCGAGGGGTGCGTCGTCCAGTGCCCGCTCCACGAGGGTCGTTTCGATCTCTGCTCGGGCGATCCGGTGCAGATGCCCACGACCGGTGGCCTGGATCCGGACGGCCGATACCACCCGACGTGGTCTCCGGCCGGCCTGCCACCGAAGACCGATCCGCCCGGCCTCAAGGCCGAGGCACGCCGGCTCACGCGTGTCCGCCGTTTCCGCTACTACCCCGTCCGGATCGTCGAGGGCTCGATCGAGGTCGCGCTGCCGACCGGCTGACCGTCGCTCGACGGGAACGTTCGAGACCTCGGGGCGTTTGACCCCCCAGCGCGACGCCGGTAGACTCCGGCGCCTGTGGTGAAGAGGCGCCTGATGGCAGGCGCGGGCGCCGTGGCGCTCGCTCTGTTGGCCACCTTCGTACCTCCAACCGACAGCGCGCAGGCCGCGAGCTCATGCACCGGATGGCGGGACACGCTCACACCGCCGCCATCGATCCGGGTCTACCGCACCGCGTACCAACGCACGGTGACAGTCGACTTCAAGCGGTATGTCCGGACGGTCATGGCCAGCGAAATGGGACCGACGCACCCACGTGCGTCCCTGCGCGCGGGGGCTGTCGTCATCAAGCAGTACGGGTGGTACTTCGCCATGCACTGGCGCGGCGGGCGCGACCCCGCGGGCCGGTGCTACGACGTCGTCGACACGACGCGCGACCAGGTCTACAACCCCTCGCGCACGGTCTATGCGATCCAGTCTTCGGTCGTCAACGAGACGTGGAACTGGACCCTCCGAAAGGGCGCCTCGTTCTTCATGACCGGCTACCGTGCCGGGAACGGGATCTGCGGCTCCGAGGAGGACCGCTGGCACTTCATGCAGCGCAACGCGACCGCCTGCGTCCGGCGCTACGGCGAATCGACCGAGACGATCCTGCGCCGCTACTACGGGGCCGACGTGTCGATCGTCATCC
>VBHW01000264.1 GCA_005881055.1 Chloroflexota bacterium | reverse complement strand
ACACGGCCAGGGCGCCCACGATGGCCGTCCCGATCGCGATCTCCGGGTTGCCCCAGTCGCCATTGAAGAGTGCCCGGGCCGCGTCTGCGGCATGGGTCAGGGGATTGAGCGTCGAGAGGAACCTCAGCCAGTCGGGCGCGAGCGCCAGCGGCAGGAGGATCCCCGAAAGGAGCAGGAGTGGCAGCGCGACGAAGTTGACGACCGGCGCGAGCGCGTCTTCGGATTTCAGGACGAGCGCCGCCGAGTACGACAGGGGCGACAGCGCCAGCCCGATGAGAGCCACCAGCCCGATCGTCACCGCCGCATCGGTCGGGTCGATCCGCAGGCCGAATGGGATCGCGGCGGCCATCATCACGAGGGCCTGGGCCACGAGGATGACGACGTCCCGCATTGAGCGGCCGAAGAGCATCGCGATGCGGCTCATCGGCGTGACGCGCATCCGCTCGACGACGCCGGCGCGCAGCTCGGCGATCAGGCCGAACCCGACGAAGGCGCCCCCGAACACCGCGGTCTGGATGAGCAGGCCGGGGATGAACCAGTTGAAGGCACTGGTGCCGGCGTGGGCCGCCCTGACCGAGGCGTCGAGGAGCGGGCCGAAGAGGACCAGGTAGAGGATCGGCTGGACCAGGCCGAAGATGAGCCAGGTCGGTGTTCGAAGGGTCAGGATCAGCGACCGACGGAAGATGAGCCAGGTGTCTCGGAGGGCGTGCATCGGGGCAGTTCCTTTCGTCGTCGAGGGGGTGGCGCGGACGGCGGCGACGGCGGTCATGCCGCCGGCTCCTCGCGGAGCGATCGCCCGGTCTGGCGCAGGAAGACGTCATCCAGGCTCGGCTTGTTGAGGGCGATGGAGGTGGGCGCGAAGCCCGCCGAGTCGAGGATGCGGAGCAGGAGCGGGACGGCCTGCTCACCGCGATCGACGTAGAGCCGGACCATTCCGGACTCGTCGTCGACACTCGACTCGCGGACGTACGGCAGCGCCTCCACGAGCGTCAGGACCCGGGAACCGAACCCGTTCACTCCGATCGTGACCACGTCGCCGGCGACCGCCTGCTTGAGCTCGTCGGACGTTCCCTCCGTGACGATGAGGCCGTGGTCGATGATCGCGAGCCGGTCGCACAGCGCGTCGGCCTCCTCGAGGTAGTGGGTCGTCAGGAAGACGGTCGTCCCGAGCTCGCGGAGGTTCCGGATCTCGTCCCACATCCGTGCCCGCGCCTGCGGGTCGAGGCCCGTCGTGGGCTCGTCGAGGAAGAGGACCTTCGGACGGTGGACGATCCCGAGCCCGACGTCCAGGCGGCGGCGCATGCCGCCGGAGTACGTGCCGGTCGGGCGATCCGCGGCCACCTCGAGGTCGAGCGCGCGGAGGACCTCGGTC
>VBHW01000273.1 GCA_005881055.1 Chloroflexota bacterium | reverse complement strand
CCCGAGATCGATCATCGCCTCTGCGTAGTCGACCGGTCCCGAATAGCTATGGACGATCGCCGGAGGGCGGCCCTCGAACGCCCTGATCGTGGCCCGGTCCCCGAACCCCGTTTCCCGCAGCTCGTGCAGCAGCGCGTCCTGCGCGTCGCGGCGCCCGTCCACCGACCGGCAGTGGAGGATGGCGGGCTTCCCCGTCGCCAGCGCGAGCGCCAGGTTCCGGCGCAGGTTTGCGAGCTGATCCTCCGGCGGCGAGAAGACGCGATCGAAGTCGAGGCCGGTCTCGCCGATCGCGACCACGCGCGGATCCGCCGCGCTCTCGACGAACCACGGCCAATCCGCGTCGGCCACCTTCGCGGCGTCATGCGGATGGACGCCGACCGCCGCGTCGAGCCACGGGTACCGTTCCGCCAGCGCGAGGGCGCGCTCGCCCGACGCGCGATTCCAGCCCGGGACGAGGATCCGCTCGACGCCGGCCAGCCGGGCGCTGCCGAGGACGAGATCGGCGTCGGTCTCGAACCGGTCGGCCTGGATGTGGCAATGGGAATCGATCAGGCGCACCGACCCATGCTACGGCCGGCTCAGGCCATCGACGCGGCGGTCAGGACGCGGCCGATTCGACCTCCAGGCGCGGGAAGAGCGGCTCCGGGGTCGCGACCTTGCCCGACTCCGACGCATGGGCCGCCCAGGCGAGCTCGTCGGCGAGCGGCGGGCCGTCGCTACCGTCGGGTCCGTACGGGAACGCGTAGCCCAGCTGGGCGAGCACCCGCGGAGCGGTCGACGGGATGAACGGCGCGGCCGCGAGGGCGACGAGCCGGCAGGCTTCGACCAGGTCACCGAGGACCCCGCTGAGGCGCTGCGCGGCCGTGGCGTCACCGTCGCGCGCGGCGCGTGCCAACTCCCACGGCTTCTCCTGTTCGACGAGCCGGTTCGCGGCACCCACGAAATCCCACAGGCTCGCGAGAGCCTCGTGCAGGAGGAACGCGCGGAGGTGCTCGTCGTAGGCGTCGGCGGCCGTGGCCCACACGGCCCCTAGAGAGCCGTCCGGACTCGGCGCGGGCCGGGACCCGTCGAGGTACCGACCCACCATGGTGACCGTCCGGTTCACGAGGTTCCCGAAGTCGTTCGCGAGATCCGCGTTGTAGCGCCGGAGGAACGAGTCCCACGAGACGTCCGCATCGCGGTCGAACGCCACCTCGCGAAGCGCCACGTAGCGCGCGCCGTCCGAGGAGAGCGCCCGGACCATGTCGAGCGGGTCGTAGAAATTGCCGCGACTCTTGCTCATACGTTCGCCCTGTGCAAGGAGCCAGCCGTGGACCCAGACGAGCCGCGGCAGCGGCAGGCCCGCGCTCATGAGCATCGCCGGCCACATGATCGTGTGCAGTCGGTTGATGTCCTTGCCGATGATGTGGACGTCGCACGGCCACCACCTGGCGAAGGCCTCCGGATCGTTCGGGAAGCCCGCGCCGGTGATGTAGTTCGTCAGCGCATCGAACCAGACGTAGACCGTGCCGGCGGCGGGATCCCAGGTCCCGTCCGCCAGCTGCGAGCTCGAGCCGTCCTCGCGGATGGGGAACGGGATGCCCCACGGTGCCTTCTCGCGGCTCACCGAGAAGTCCTCGAGGCCGCCGCGGATGAACCCGAGCATCTCGTTCCTGCGGAACTCGGGCTGGACCCAGTCGGGGTTGTCGGCGTAGTAGCGCTCGAGGCGCTCCTGGTAGGCGGACAGGCGGAAGAACCAGTTGCGCTCGACGAGCCACAGCAGCTCCACCGAGGGATGGTTCGAGCAATGCGTCCCGGTCGCGTCCTCGATGAGCTGCGAGGCCGGCACGAAGCCCTCGTTCGGGCAGTACCAGCCCTCGTAGTTGCCGACGTACAGGTCGCCGCTCGCGTACGCCCGGCGGATCATCTCGTGGACCGCGCGCTCGTGGTCCGGGTCCGTGGTGCGGATGAAGCGGTCGGGGCTGATCTGGAGCGCGTCCTCGGCCGCCCGGAACAGCGCGACCATCTCGTCGACGAACGCCCTCGTCGACTTGCCCTGCTCGGCGGCGGTCAGGGCGATGTTGACCGAGTACTCGTCGGTGCCGGTGAGGAAACGCGTGTCGTCGCCACGCATCCGATGCCAGCGCGCGATCGCGTCGGCCCCGATGACCTCGAAGAGGGTGTGCAGGCCGGGCTTGTTGTTCGCGTAGGCGATCGATGTCGTGAGGTAGTAGCGGGGTCGGTCGGGCCGAGGCTGGTCGGGCATGGAGGGTCCACCTGTCGGGCCGAGCGCGCGGCGCGCTGGTTGGGACGTTCGCGGGCGGCCGACCGCCTGCCGCGGACCCGGGCTAGGCCGGGCCGAGGCGGGGCCGCCCGGGCATCACCATCATGCTCCCGACGCGGTTCACGGGAGGATCATGCGGGCGATCATGCGGGCGCGGCCGACCGCGGGTCAAGGCAGTCGCCGCGGGCGCGAGTCAGGAGGGCGTCTCGTCTCCGCCGAATCCGGGGTCCGGCATCGCCGCATCCGGAGATGCCTCGCCTGCCGCTGCGTGCCCGTTGCCGTCCTGCGGCTTGCGCAGGTCGGCGGCGAAGTCACGGCTCTTCGCCGCGACGCGCTGTCCGACGTCGCCCGTGACCTCGGCGGCCTTGTGGGCGATCGGGCCGGCCGCGTCGCCGGCCTTCGCCGCCAGCTCGGCGGCCTTTGCGGCCACTTCCCGCAGCGTCGGGGCCGCCGCCGTGGCGACGTTGTCGATCATGGCCTGGAGCTGGGCGATCCAAGCCGCGGTTCGCGACTCATTTGTCCCCGATCCCGATTCGGCCACGTCGGGCGTCTCCGGCGCGCGGGGCGCATCCATCTGGTCCACCATCGCTGTCCTCCGTTCGCGTTCGGAACCTGCCGTGCGGTCAAGTCTACGCGAGACCCGCCGATCGGGCCGAGAGAGGGCTGGCCCGTCCGGGGGACGGACGCCAATCCCTGTCGCTCAGCAACCCGGGTGCTGTAAGACAGGCGTCGCAGTCAAATGGTCGCTCGGAACGACGGTCATTAGCCGGATCCGACCGACAACAGGTGACGAAGAGGCTCCATGCGACCGGAATCCCTGTCTAACAGCGCCCCAACTGCTACCTGGTGGAAACGGCGGCCGTCGCGACAGCCCGGGCACGATCAGTGGCGGAAGTGGCGCACCGCGGTGATGAGCATCGTGCCGCCGGCGCGATCGACCGTCGAGATGATCTCCGAGTCGCGCAGCGAGCCACCCGGCTGGACGAACGCCTTGGCGCCGGACACCTCGACGCCGTCGGGGAACGGGAAGAACGCGTCCGACGCACACGACGCTCCGACGGTCGACTCCCTGCCGGAGATCGCGTGTGCCTTCGCGACCGCCTGGCGGGCGGCGTCGACGCGCGAGGACTGGCCGCTGCCCACCCCGATGAGCCGGCCGTCGCGGACGAGGACGATCGCGTTGCTCGTGACGCCGCGGACGAGTCGCCAGGCGAGGTCGAGGTCGGCGCGCTCGCCGTCGGTCGGCGGTCGGTTCGTGAGGACCGCCCACAGAGACGGGTCGTCCGGTTCGGTATCCGGGTGGCCGACGAGGACCGCTCCCCCGACGGTCCGGATCGAACCGAGCGGCTCCGGCGCCGGGGGCCGCCTCTCCGCGCCGAGCACGGGATCCTCGACGAGGCGCAGGTTGGCCTTGCCCGCGAGGATCTCGCGCGCCCCCTCGTCGAATGCGGGCGCGACGACGACCTCGAGGAAGATGCTCGCGAGGGCTTCCGCGACCGGACGGTCCACGGGACGGGTGACCGCCACGACCCGGGGTCGCCGGCGAGCGCTGCCTTCCACGCTTCGAGGAGCGTCGGCCGCTCGGCCGCGCCACACGGGTTCGTGTGCTTGACGATCACGCACGCGGGGCCGCGCAGGGCGCGGGCGAGCGCCGACGCGGCCGCTGCATCGAGCACGTTGTTGTACGAGAGCTGCTTGCCCTGGAGCGGCGGTGCGCCGGTCGCGAATGGACCGTCGGCGGCCGTCGAGCCGGGCCGGCGGTAGCGGGCCGCGAGCTGGTGTGGGTTCTCCCCGTAGCGGAGCGTCTCGACCTTCTCGAGGGCGACGGTCAGGCTCTCGGGGAAACGGTCGGGTGAACGCGGCAACCCCGGGTCGGGCGGCAGCTCGATACCCGCCTTGTCCATCGCGCAGGGCAACTCCTCGGCGATGCGCGCGTCGTAGGCGGCCGTATGGCGGTACGCCTCGACCGCGAGCGCCGCACGCAGCCCGAGCGGCACCGAGCCCTGCCCGCGGAGGGCGTCGAGGACGGCCGGGTACCGGGCGGGCGACGTCACGATCGTCACCGAGGCGTGGTTCTTCGCCGCCGCGCGGACGAGCGACGGGCCGCCGATGTCGATCTCCTCGACGAGCCCGTCGAGGGTGCTCCCGGGCCGCTCGGCGGCCGCGGCAAACGGGTAGAGGTTGACGACGACGAGCTCGAACGGGGCGATCGCGGCGGCGACGAGCTGGCGCCGATGATCCGCCAGGCGCCGGTCGGCAAGGACCCCGGCGTGGATCCGCGGATGGAGCGTCTTCACGCGCCCGTCGAGCATCTCCGGGAACCCCGTGACGGAGGCGACGTCGGTGACCGGCAGCCCCGCCTCGCGCAGCGTTCGGGCCGTCCCGCCGGTCGACACGAGCTCGAAGCGGAGGCCGACGAGGCCTCGCCCGAGCTCGACGAGCCCGGTCTTGTCGCTCACCGAGAGGAGCGCCCGCCGTGGGACCGGGAGCCGCCCTTCGGCCCGATCGACGTCGAGGGCCACCCGGCGCCCCTCCACCGTGACCGAACCCGCCAGGACGAGCGCGATCGCACGCGGGAACAGCCGGTACTCGACCGCGCGGATCCGCGCCCGGAGGGCCTCCTCGTCGTCGCCCGGGAGGATCGTGACCGCCTCCTGGAGGAGGATCGGTCCCCCGTCGAGCGTCTCGTCGACGACGTGGATCGTCGCGCCGCTGACCTTCACGCCGGCCGCCAGCGCGTCGCGCACGCCGTGCCGCCCGGGGAACGCCGGCAGCAGCGAGGGATGGACGTTGAGGATCCGCTCGGGGAAGGACGCGAGCGTCCGCGGCCCGACGATCCGCATGTAGCCGGCGAGGGCGACGACGTCCGGCTCGACGGCCCCCAGGGCGCCGGCACCAGCGCGGTGTCGATCCCCTGCTCCGCCGCCCAGTCGATCGCCGGGCACGGGCGATCGGCGAGGACGAGGACGATCGTGCCGCCGAGCTCCCCCCTCGCCGCCGCCGCGGCGATCGCCCGGAGGTTGCTGCCCTCGCCGCTCGCGCAGACGGCGATCCGGCCGGCCACCTCGGCCCCGCGCCTCGCCCCGGCGCTCACGCCAGCGAGGCCTCCACATAGCGCTCGCTCCTCGAGGTTCCCGAGGTCCCTGATTCGACGACCCTGCCGACCTCCCACGCCGCCAGTCCCTCAC
>VBHW01000258.1 GCA_005881055.1 Chloroflexota bacterium | reverse complement strand
CGTGCTCATCGCCCTCGTGCCGATCGTCGGCGCCGACGTCGTGACGGAGTATCGCGGCGACCGCGCGCTCGACGCGCTCCGCGATGCCAGCGCCCCGCGGGCGCGCGTGCGCCGTGACGGCCACGTCGTCGACCTCCCGGCGGCGAGCCTCGTCCCCGGGGACGTCGTGCTCGTCCGCGTCGGCGACGTCGTTCCGGCCGACCTGCGGGTCGCCCGGGCAGAGCGACTGCTCCTCGATCGGAGCCTCCTCACCGGCGAGTCCCTGCCCGAGCCGGCGGCCGTCGTGCCGGATCCTCCCGACAGCGCGCTCATCGACCGGCGGTCGATCGCGTACTCCGGCTCGAGCGTGGTCGGCGGCCGGGGCGAGGGGATCGTCGTCGCCATCGGCCGGGCGACGGAGGTGGGCCGGATCGCCGATCGGCTGGGAGCGGCCGAGCGCCCGCGGTCGCCCCTCCAGCTCGAGCTCGACCGCCTCGTTCGGGTCCTCCTGGCGGTCGCGATCGGCCTGATCGTCCTCGTGACCGCGCTCGGATTCGCCCGTGGCCAGCCGGCCGGGGCGAACCTCCTGGCAGGCATCTCTGCGGCGATCGCCGCGATTCCCGAGGAGCCGCCGATCCTCCTGGCCGTCGTCCTCGGGCTCGGCGCCTACCGGCTGCTGCGACGGGGCGTGCTCGTGCGGCGGCTGAACGCGGAGGAATCGCTCGGCGCCGTCGACCTCATCGTCACCGACAAGACGGGCACGCTGACGGCGAATCGGCTCGAGGTCGCCTCGGTGGTCGCGCAGGACGGGCCGGTCGATGCGGCCGCCGAGCAGCGAGCGATCCTCGACGATGCCCTCCGGGCGGAGGACGACGCCTGGTCGGTCGGCGACGGTGTCGTCCCAGGCTCGTTCACGGGCGCGCTCGGCCGGGCGGTCGTCGCGCGGGGCGGATCTGCGGATCTCGATCCGGTGGATCTCGTCGAGTCCCTCCCGGTCTCCGATGCGATGCCGGTCGCGCGTGCGCGACTGCGGCGACCCGGCGGCGAGATCGTCGGACTCGCGCTCGGCGCGCCCGAGGCGGTGTTCCGTCTCGCGGGCCACGGGCTGGGCGATGGCCACCCGGCGGCAGGACGCTGGACGGCACTCGTGGATGCCGCAACCGATGCCGGCCAGCGGTGTGTCGCGCTCGCGGAACGATCCGGCGCGAACGCGAGCCTCGAGGAGGAGGCCGCCGACGGGCGTCCAAGCGCGACAGGAGACGGCTGGCGCGTACGGGCGCTCATCGGCTTCGCCGACCCGCTCCGGCCGGGGATCCGGGAAGCGCTTCGCGACGCGGCACGGGCGGGGATCGCGGTGGTCGTCGTCACGGGCGACCATCCCCGGACCGCCGCGGCCGTGGCGAGGGCGGCCGGGCTCGGCGACGAACGGATCGTGACGGGGGCCGAGGTGGCACGCTGGGACGACGCCCGCCTGGGCGTCGAGCTCCCGTCCCTCCACGTCGTCGCACGCAGCACGCCGGACGACAAGGAGCGCCTCGTCCGCGTGGCCCGGGCGGGTGGACGGATGGTCGCCGTGACCGGCGACGGCGTGAACGACGCGCCGGCGCTCCACCGAGCCGACGTCGCGGTCGCGATGGGCAGCGGCACGGCCGTCGCCCGCGAGGCTTCCGATCTCGTCCTCGGCGACGACTCGTTCGCGACGCTCATGTACGGCCTCGCCGAGGGCCGGCGGATCGTCGACAACGTCCGCAAGGGCCTCGTGTTCCTCATCTCCACCCACGTCGCGCTGCTCGGGTTCGTGCTCATCGCGACCCTGGCGGGGTTCGGGCAGCCGCTCCTGCCGATCCAGATCCTGTGGCTCGAGCTCTTCATCGACACGTCGACCTCGATCGCCTTCGAGCGCGAGCCCGCCGAGCCGGACCTCCTCGAACGTCCTCCGCGACCGGTGGGAGCACCCCTGCTTCCAGCCGATCTCCTGCTCCGGACGGCCGTCGCCGGGGCGTTCAGCGCGGTCGCCGCCCTGGCCCTCGTCGAATACCGGGGCGGCGGCTTCGAGCACGCGCGCTGGCTCGCGTTCACGGCCCTCGTGTGCGCGCAGGCGGTCCGGGCGTTCGCGAACCGCAGCCTGTCGGTACCCGTCTGGCGGTTGCCCTCGAACGCGGTCCTCGCGGTGGCATGCCTGGCGGTCGTCGTCATCCAGGTCGCGATCCCGTTCGTCCCGCCGATCGCGGGCGCGTTCCGTGCCGCGCCGCTCGACGCGCTGGACTGGGCGCTCGTCGCGATCGTCGCCGTCGGGCCGGCGCTCGTCGCCCAGCTCGCACGGGCGGGGTGCCGGACGGTGTGGGTGGCGTAGGCGTGCCACTAACGCTCGTGCGCCATCGATCGTTCGAAAGGTGTGCCGCTATCCTCCACGCGACCCGACAGAGGCCCGATCCCCCGCGATGACCCTCGAGATCGACTCCCTGCGCAAGCGCTTCCGCGACGTCGTCGCGCTCGACGGCGTCTCGTTCACGGTCCAGCCCGGCGCCGTCTTCGGCTTCCTCGGCGCGAACGGCGCTGGCAAGACGACGACGATGCGCATCGTCCTCGACATCCTCACGGCGGATTCGGGGACGGTCACGTGGCGTGGCCGCCCCACCAACGAGCTCCCCCGGCGCACATGGGGTTACCTGCCCGAGGAGCGCGGGCTCTACGGCAGGATGACCGTCCTCGACCAGCTGCAGTTCTTCGCCGGGCTATACGGCGTCGAGCGCTCGAGTGCCGCGCGCGAGATCCGCGGATGGCTCGCGCGGCTGCGCATCCCCGAGTACGCCGAGCGACGAGCCGAGGAACTCTCGAAGGGCAACCAGCAGAAGGTCCAGTTCATCGCCTCGATCGTCCACGACCCCGAGGTGCTCGTCATGGACGAGCCGTTCAGCGGGCTCGATCCGGTGAACGCGGCCCTCCTCAAGGAAGCATTCGTCGAGATGCGCGACCGGGGCAAGACCCTCGTCTTCAGCACGCACCAGATGGACACCGTCGAAGAGCTCTGCGACTCCATCGCGATCGTGGACCGTGGCCGGGTCGTCGTCGGCGGCAGGCTCGCAGACGTGCGACGAGCGTCCGGTCGTCGACGTGTCCGGCTGGCCATCGCCGGTGACGGCGGCATGGGCTGGCTGTCGGCCATCCCCGGCGTGCGGATCGTTCGGCCAGGCCAGGATTTCACCGAGCTCGACATCGACCGGGAGCGAGACCCGGAGGTGATCCTCCGGACGGCGCTCGCGCGTGGCATACGAGTGACCCGCTACGAGATCGCCGATCCGTCGCTGGAGGAGATCTTCATCGAGCACGTGGGCCGACCGGTGGGCGAGGAGCGCCATCTCGCGAAGCCGGGCAGCACAGCCGCGGACGGTGCCTCGGACGACGCCGCGGGCGATGCCGCGCCCGGGACGGCGCCTTCTCACGAGGCTGTCGGATGACCCGCTGGCCCGGCGTTGCCAACACATGGCTCGTTGCTCGCCGCGAGTACCGCGACCGGATCACGAGCCGCGCGTTCCGTGTCACCACGCTCCTGGTCGCCCTCCTGGCCGTCGCGATCGCGCTCATGCCCATCGCGATCAAGTACCTCGACCAGCACTCGATCGTCCGGATCGCGGTCGTCGCGCCGGACCCGGCGCTCGCCGACGACACCGTCTCGATCGTGGACGGGCTCCTCAACAGGCCTCCGCCCGGCCAGGACCCTGCGCGCTGGGAGAAGCCGTTCCTGATCGGGCGCGCGGATGACGTCCAAGCTGCGATCGCCGACGTCGCGGCGGGACGCCTCGACGGGGTGCTGAGCGTCACGAGGAGGGGTGACGGCGGCCTCGATTTCGCGTTCCACGCGCGTGACAGCGCGACGAGCGCACGCGCTCAGGTGATCGCCTTCGCCGCGGAAGGCGTGGCGATCCTCGAATGGACGGGCAGCCTGCCGCGGGGCGCCGACGCGCCGGTCTTTCGCCAGCCCTCGTTCGACGTCCAGACGGTCATCTCGGCGGGGGGCAGCGACGCGAAGCCGATCGACCAGCAGCAGCTCGCCGGCCGCTCGATCCTCGCGACGGTCTTCGTCGTCCTCCTCTTCATCTCGCTCGTGACCTACGGGATGTGGGTGGCGACGAGCGTCGCGACGGAGAAGACGAGCCGCGTGATGGAGCTCCTCCTCAGCGCGACGCGCCCGCGCACCCTCCTGGTCGGCAAGGTGGTCGGCGTCGGAGCGGCGGGGCTGACCCAGTGCCTTGCGATCGTCCTTCCCGCCCTGGGAGTCTTCCTTCTCCAAGACCGGATCGCGGCGCTCGTCCTCGACCCGTCGGTCGGTCCCGGTGCGCCGATCGTCAGCCTCACCCCGGGCATGCTCGCCGCCTACGCGGCGTTCTTCCTGCTCGCGCTCGTGCAGTATGCGTTCGTGTACGCGGCGGCCGGTTCGCTCGTCAGTCGCCAGGAGGACGTGCAGCAGCTCGCGATGCCGCTGAGCTTCCTGACGATGGCCGGCTACCTGCTCGCGATCATCGGGCTGGGATCGATCGCGGCACGCTGGGTCGTCGTCCTCTCGTTCGTGCCGTTCCTCAGCCCGTTCGTCATGGTCGCCCGGATCATGGTCGGGTCGGCCGAGCCGTGGGAGATCGCGGTCAGCTCGTCGGGTCGATCGGCGTCGTCGCGGTCCTCGCCGAGCGGGTGTACGACGCCGGGGTCCTGCTCTACGGGCAGCGGCCGGGCGTGCGGCTGTTCTTCGCGGCGATGCGGCGGCGCTGACGGGAATCAGGTCGGCGGCAACGCCGGGGCGAGGGCGCCCGCTCGATCAGGTCGGCGGCCGGCGCAGGAGCCCGCGCAGCAGGAACGCGGCGCCGAGGGCGATGAGCGCGACCGGCCAGGCGTAGCGGGACACGTCGCCGTAGCGGGTCCCCGCGAGCGTGATCGCTCCGAGCGTCGCAAGGATGCCGCCCGGGACGAGCGGCCAGGGATGGTTCTCGCGCAGCCGGAACAGCGCGCCGACGACGTAGATCCCGATGAAGCCGATCCCGAGGCTCACGAGGAACAGCCCGCCGCCCACGCGGCCCTGGTCCTCGACCGCGAGCACGACGCCGGCACCGACCCCCGTGACGATGCCGCCGGGCACGAGGAAGCCGTAGTTCCGCGTGACGAGGAACACCGCGAGGAACGACAGGCCGACGAGCAACGGCACGAACCGCCCGGCGTTCGGCAGCAGCTGGCCGAGCAGGAACGCGAGGCCGATCGTGACGAGGACGAGGCCGCCGACCCAGGAGCCGTCGCGGCCGCCGGGGCGGCCATGGCCGGGCGGCGTTGGCGACGCGTAGGGTCCGGGAGGCGCGACCGGAGGCGCGGGCGGCGCGGCCTCCGGCTCGGGGGCGGGCTGGGCCTCCAGTGCCGGCTCCGGGTCGTTCTCTCCGCCCGACGCAGATGCGTCGTCTGGGCGCGGAGGCAGGTCGGGCCTTACGCCTCGTCGTCGAACGGAAGGCGGCGGAAGACGGCCAGCACGGGTGCGGCGGCTGGGCTCACGCCGGTCGACGGCCGCTGGGCGTCGCCGGGCGCGGCGCCCCCCTGCGCCTTCTCGTCGCGTTTCTCGGCACCCGCGCCAGCGCCGGCCTCCGTCAGGTCGAACGACCCCTGGCGCTCGATGTCCCTGGCCGTGGTTTGGCCCCCCTCGGCTGCGGCTCCGTCGCCATCGGCCTGCCCGTGTACTTCCGCACTCGCCACGACCCGCCACAAGCGGCTGCGGACGCCCGGCAGGTACGGGCTCGTCCGGACGCGCGCCATGACCGCCGCGATCCCCTGCGCGCGTACCGCGCCGTGGAGCGCGCGTCCCTCGCCGATGATCGCCGGCACGGCCACGACGGATTCCCCTGGGGTGAGGGTCCGTCGGAGCGCGTCGCGGCGACGCCACAGTGGTTCGCCGAGAAGCGGCCGGCCGTCGAGCACGAGGATGTCGAAAACGAGGTACGCGACCGGCGGCCCCGGCTCCCCGCGGAGCCTCGCTCGCAGCGCTGCGGGGTTCGCGCGACCGGCCGGATCGACGACGACGAGCTCCCCATCGATGACCGCCGAGCGGGCGAGGATCCGGGCGGGCAGGTCGTCGAGCTCGGGGAGGAGCCCGGCCAGGTCGCGACCCGTCGCGTCGAGGAGCCGCAGCGGCCCTCGATCCGCGGACTCGATGAACGCCAGGGCCCGCTCCCCGTCCCAGGATGGCTCGAAGAGGTGGTCGGACGAGTCGAACGGCTCCGGCGCCGGCCGCGGGAGCATCGGCCGGAGCTGCTCCGG
>VBHW01000249.1:3146-4518 GCA_005881055.1 Chloroflexota bacterium | reverse complement strand
CGATGGTCGGCACGATCTTGCATTCGACCCGTGAGTCGGCCGGCCCAATGAGCGTCACGTCGTGGCCACGCCGCGTCAGCTCGTTGACCAAGACCGCGACGACGCGCTCGGTCCCTGCGTACGCAGGCGGTGGAATGGCGACCATCGGTCCTGAAACCAGCGCGATCCGCAACGGCATATCCGAGTCCCTCATATCGTCGCCTCCGTCTGGCGCGCGTGCCCGATGCTGTCCGAGCACGACACGTTTGCGACGACCCGTTACGCGCCTGCGCGTCTAGGCGAAGCTGGCGCGCATCGCACCACGGCGATGCACGAGCTCCGGTCCCCTCGAGCCCGAAGAACCGGCGTGGGCCACAGGGACCATGCCGTTTGGACGGCATATTCTCCGCCCAGCAAGCACATGATACTTTGCGTTGCGCTTCGACAGGAACTCGAACGGGTCGCCCTCCTGTTCGCCTCGCGGACGAGGCTCTCTACCGAGCGAAGCAGGCCGGCCGAAACCGAGTCGATTACCTCGGCGGTAAGACGGATGCGACGACTACGGCGGCTCCGATGAGCCGATCGTCCCGGTCAAGTCCGCGAGCCATCGCGACGACCGCCGCGGCACGGGCGGCGGGCAACGCCAGTGGGCATTTAGCCGAGGTGTGAGCCGAGGCAGGTGCCTCCCTGCGCAGCCTTCCCGCGCGGCTCTTTCGGCTGGCACGGGGAGGCTCCCCGCCGAGCGTCTGACACGAGGATCGAGCAAGTCGAAGGGACGTGGACACGCGGCGGCGGCTGGACCGATACGTCGTCGCCCAGCTCCAGGCCACGAGTGACGACCCAGCGCGGGTTGGGGATCGACAGGCCGATCGTGCCGACGAGGGTGTCCCAGCGGCGTTCGCGATACCGGTTCACGGCGGTCAGGGTCGCACCTCGGAAGGTCGGGGTCGAGCCCGGGACGCGGAAAAATCCCCCATGCTGGCGTGCGCACCCGACCCGTCAGAGGCGAGGGACGAGCGAGGCAGACGAAAGAGAGCTTCCGAATGAGCGAGACCGACCCGCCCGAACCCGCCGAGGCGATCCTGGAGTTGATCCTCCGCCTTGAACAGGAGGCCGGCGAGGCGCGGCGTCGGCTCGGAGCGTCGTTGCGACGACTCGGCATTGACCCCAAGATGACCATGGCGCAGCTCGGCGAGAGGCTGCGAGCGCTCGGCGCCGAGGCCCCGCCGCTCATCGAGCACCCCGACTACGAGGTGCGGGTCATCCCGCCGGTCGGTTCGCCTGGGCTGCTGCATGTCCGAGTCAAGGCGGGGCTCGCCCATCACCACGGCGAGGAAGATGTCCTGATGGTGCCGCGCGAAGCAGCGACCCAGAATGACGTTGCCGAGGCGGC
>VBHW01000249.1:0-3131 GCA_005881055.1 Chloroflexota bacterium | reverse complement strand
TTCTACCGCGCTGTCTACGCCTGTCCGCACTGCGGCGAGCGCGTCACCGTCGCGCTCCTACACGAACAGCGGCCCCACTAGAGAGAAACTCGGAACCAGGACGCTGAACCCGCCGCGGGTGTCCGGGCGACTACCGGCTTGAGCCGCGCTAGCGTGGGCCTGCTGCCGCTGGGCGCTCCACTGGCCGAACACGCGAAATCGCGAGCGCAGCGAGGGCGCCGAAGATCCCGACCGCGATGAGCAGACCGCGAACCTCAGCCGAGTAGGACAGCCCCAGCGCCGCATCGAGCGACGCCGACCCAGATCCCGTGCCGGCCAGGGCCACCACCCCCGCCGCGAGGCTGAGCGGGAACTCGACGCCCCCGTTGCGGTTCCAGAAGCCCTTCGGCAGGTGGACGAGCCCGACGATCACGACCGACTGGGCGATGAGCGCCGCGGTCGCCAGGGGGGTGAGGAGACCCACGGCGAGCAGGACCCCGCCCCCGAGTTCGGCCGCCGTCGAGACGATGGCCCAGAAGCCCGCCGGTCGGAGCCCCATTCGCTCGACCCCGGCGCGCCAGCCGGCATACTTCGGACCCGACCACCATCCAAATGCCTTCTGCGCGCCGTGGGCAGCGAAGGTCAGGCCGACCACGAGACGCAGGATGAGTAGACCAAGATCGCCGGGCGTCATTGCCGAGACTCCAACCGAGACACCTGCCCCGACCGAACGACAGGCTGAACAGCGGTGAACCTGCCCTACTCTACGCTTCCGTTGCGAGCGCAACCAATTTGAGGGCAGGGCCCGGGCTTGTCACGGTCATTGGCTGCAGCCGCCGCGTGGCTCCCGTCGCAAGCGACCTCGAGGGCGTCGGACGTGCCGCCCTTGATGTACACCCTCCTGATACGAGGCCAGAGAACGTAGTGCCCATCTCGTCAGTGGCACGCCCACGGAGTCACAATGGGGAGGACCCGGCGCCCCGGGCATGCCGGCGAGGCGCTGCCGTTGTAGTTCCACATCGCCGGACCTCACCGGGGTGTCGGGTCCGCCTCTCGACGACACGCCCTCGCGGCCTGCGCAGGCCAGAGCCGCAGGCCGCAGGCCGTCAATGCCAGCAGCCACGTGGTCGGTCGCCCTATGCCTGCGAGCAGGCAAGGTCCACAGCCTGGACGTGCCGGAGTCGGACGAGATCGTGTACTAGCCCGGGCCGGGCAGGTCGGCGGCTCGGCCCCGGCGATCGCTGATGTCGCGAAACCCGATTGACCACCCGTGGCGCCGCGGGGCTCGGAGTGGAAGCGGGAGGTCGCGAACTCGACGACCGCCAGGGAAAGGAGGGACTGCGATGACCGGTCCCCGCAGCACCGGTGTCTGGATCTCCGGCAACTCGGCCACGGTGTTGCGCTGCAGCACTGAGCTCACCGTGCGCCACCGCATCGACTCCACGGTCCCCGGCCGGCACCGCTCGACCGGACCGCCGCCCACCGAGAAGCACCCGGCCGGCGAGGGACATCGCGACGAGCACATGCGGACCTTCTTCGTCCAGGTCGCCCAGGCCCTGCCGGTCGACGATGATCTGCTGCTGGTGGGTGATGGTCGCCGTCCACGCCGCTCTCGACGCGGTCGACGGATCGGCGCGATCGATCCCGCCCTCATTGCGATCGAGGCCCGACGGATCGCCGACCGCCGGGGCCCGACGGGGAGCGTCGTCGATCGAGCGAACGTGCGGCGGTTCGACCGACCGACGCCGGTCCTCGCCGGCTATGACGCCTGCTCGCAGGAGACCGCAGATGAGTGCGCCGCTCACCGAGCAGGCGGCGGCCATCACGATCGAGGACGCCTGCCGGACGCTCCGCCTGCCGACCGTCCGCGAGCAGGCGGCCGCGCTCGCCAAGGCGGCCGTCCGCGACCCACCGAGTCTATCTCGCCGAAGTGCTCGCCGCCGAGCTCGACGATCGCGAGGCCCGCCGGCGGGAGCGGCGGATCGCCGAGGCGCTTTCCGCGGCCCAAGCGCTCATCCGAGTTCGACCTCGCCGGGCGCCGTCGGTCAACCCGGCCACCCTGGCCGCGCTCGAGACGTGCGCCTGGATCGCGGCGGGCGAGCCGGTCGTCCTCCTCGGCGACAGCGGCACCGGCAAGAGTCACCTGCTGATCGGGCTCGGCATGGCCGCCTGCGAGCGCGGCCTCCGGGTCCGCTACGTGACGACGGCAGGGTCGGTCAACGAACTCGCCGAGGCGGCCGACGAGCGGACGCTGTCGCGGCTCGTCGAGGTATGGCCGGCTCGATCTGCTCCGCCTCGACGAGGCTCGCCTATGTCCATCTCGACCCGCGCGGCGCCGAGCTCCTGTTCCAGGTCCTGACAGAGCGCGACGAGCGGGCGTCCGTGGTGGTGCCTCGAACGCCCGTTCAGCGAATGGGGCCAGACGTTCATCGACCCTCGCCTCGCGGCCGCCGTCGTCGACCGCCTGACGTTCCGGCCCACATCCTCGGGACGGGCTCCGAGTCGTACCCGCTGCGGATCAGCCGGACCAGGAAAGGAGCCGCCCGCGCGAGCTGATCACGACCATCGGGTGGGGCCAGTTCTGGCGATCACGGTGGGGCCAAATTGGGTTGTCATTCCCAGGAATCGGAAGGCCCCGGAATCGGAATGGTCCCGGGGCCTCTGCGCCTGGGACTAGAAGTCCATATCCCCTCCGTAGCCGGCGCCGGCGCCGGCGGGCGCCGCCTTCTTCTCCGGGATGTCCGTGATGAGCGTCTCCGTCGTCAGGACCATGGCGGCAATGGACGCGGCGTTCTGGAGGGCGGAGCGGGTCACCTTGGCCGCGTCGACGATGCCGCTCTTGAACATGTCGACGTACTCGCCCTTGAGGGCGTCGAAGCCGTGGCCCGACTTCGCTGCCCGGACGCGCTCGACGACGACCTCGCCCGGCGAGCCGGCGTTGTCGGCGATCTGGCGGGCGGGAGCCTCGAGGGCCTTCCGGACGATGCTCATGCCAACTGCGTCATCGCCTTCGAGCTTGAGCTTGTCGAGGGCCGGGATCGCCTGGAGAAGGGTCACGCCACCGCCGGCTACGAGGCCTTCCTCGACGGCCGCCCGGGTCGTGGACAGGGCGTCCTCGATCCGGTGCTTCTTCTCCTTCAGCTCGACCTCGG
>VBHW01000248.1 GCA_005881055.1 Chloroflexota bacterium | reverse complement strand
GTCGAGCGTTGCGTTTGCCGCCGCGCACGACACGACGTTGCCGCCATACGTGCCGCCGTGGGTGCCCGGCTTCCAGGCGTCGAGGAGGGTCCGCTTCGCGAGGATCCCGGAGAGGGGAAGCCCGGAGGCGATCCCCTTGGCCATGACGACGATGTCGGGGTCGACGCCCCAGTGCTCGACCGCGAACAGCCGCCCGGTGCGGCCGAAGCCCGTCTGGACCTCGTCCGCGACCAGGAGGATCCCATGTTCGCGGGTGATCTCGCGGAGTCGTGGCAGGAACCCCGGCGGCGGGACCACGTAGCCGCCCTCGCCGAGCACGGGCTCGACGATGATCGCCGCGACCTGCTCGGGGTAGATGAGCTGGTGGAAGGTCAGGTCGAGCTGGGCCTCCCAGTCGCACGTGCAGGCCGCCGGTGAGTGGCTCCCGGCCGGGGACCGGTAGCAGTACGGGAACGGCGTGTGGTAGACGGAGCCGGGCAGGGGCTCGAACGCCGCCCGGTACGCGTCCTTCGCCGTGGTCAGCGCCATCGTCTGGGCGGTCCGGCCGTGGAACCCACCGCGGAACGCGATGATGACAGGACGCCCCGTCGCGACCCGCGCGAGCTTCACCGCTGCCTCGACCGCCTCGGCCCCACTGTTCGAGAGGAAGGCTCCCCAGTCGTCGCCCGGGAGCACGTGCCGGAGCCGCTCGTACAGGCGCAGCCCGGGCTCGTGGAACACGATGTTCTGCTGGCCGTGGAGGAGCTTCGCCGCCTGGGCCGCGATCGCGGCGGCGACGCGCGGATGAGCGTGGCCGGTGTTTGCGACCCCGATGCCCGATGAATAGTCGAGGTACCGCTCGCCGTCGGTCGTGACGAGCCACGATCCCTCGCCGTGGTCGATCGTCAGGTCCGTGATCCGGCTCCAGACGGCCGGCACGACACCGCGGTCCGGGAGCGGACCTGCAGACCCTGCCCCGAGGTCAGGGCGCGCCGACGACTCGATCACCGTTCGGTCACCGTTCTATCCCTGCCCTTCAGCGCCGGCGCGCCTGCATGAGGTTGGAGGCGGCGACGATGCCGACGGCGCCGAGGAACACGATCGAGCCGATCACGTTGATCTGGACCGGCAGCGCGTTCTTCTGGATCGAGTACACCCAGATGGGGAACGTGTTCGTCGTCGCGCCGGACACGAGGTTCGTGATGATGAAGTCGTCGATCGACAGGGAGAACGCGAGCAGCGCCGCCGCGAGGACGCCGGGCAGGATGAGCGGGAAGGTGACGCGCCAGAAGGTCGACCATTCGTTCGCGCCGAGGTCCATCGCGGCCTCCTCGAGGCGGCGGTCGAAGCCGGCGAGGCGGGCCTTCACGGTCACGACGACGTAGCTGATGTTGAACATGATGTGGGCGATGAGGATCGTCTGGATCCCGAGCGGGTAGAGGGTCCCGCGCGGGACGACGTCCTTGACCGGCGACTGTGTGGCCGACGCCACGAACAACGCCAGGAGGCTCGCGCCCATGACGATCTCGGGCGTCGCCATCGGCAGGAAGATGAGCCCGTTGACGGCGCCCCTGCCGCGGAACTGGTAGCGCGTCAGAGCCAGGCCGATGAGCGTCCCGAGGATCGTCGCGACGACCGTCGACGCGAACGCGATCGAGAGGCTCACCCGAAGGGCGTCGGGGAGGCCCTGCCAGTCGAGCGGATGGAGCCAGCCGGCGAGCGTGAAGCCGTGCCAGGCAAAGTTGAACTTGCCCTCGTAGTCGTTGAAGCTGAAGAGGATCATCACGGCGATCGGCAGGAGCAGGTAGCCCACCGCGACGACGGTGAAGGCGGGAAGCGCGTAGTGGCCGATCAGGCGCAGGGGCCTGCGCGGGGCTCGGACCGCGACGGTCGCGCGGGGCAGTGCCGTGGTCGCCATCGACTCAGCCCGTCAGCCGTTCCGTGCCGAGGAATCGCCCGTACACGGAGACCGCGACGAGGATGCCGGCCATGAGGAGGAACGACAGGGCGGCCGCAACGGGATAGTCACCCTGGGAGATGAACCGGTCCTGGATGACGTTGCCGATCATCTTCGTCTGGGTGTTGCCGAGCAGCTCGGCGTTCACCCAATCCCCGAGGGCCGGGATGAACGTGAGGATCGAGCCGGCGAAGACGCCTGGCAGCGCGAGCGGGAACGTGACCCGGCGGAACGCCCCCCATCGACTCGCATAGAGGTCGTTGGCCGCCTCGATGAGGCGCGGGTCGATCTTCTCGAGGGCGACGTACAGCGGCAGGACCATGAACGGCAGGAAGTTGTACGTGATCCCGGCGACGACCGCGAGGGGCGTGTACAGCAGGCCGAAGTCCGGCCCGACGATGTGGAGGTCCTTGAGCGGCCCGATGATCGGACCCGACTCGTTGAGGAGGATCTTCCAGCTGATCGTCCGGATGAGGAAGCTCGTGAAGAACGGCGCGATCACGAGGAACAGCAGGAGGTTCTTGAAGCGGCCGCCCCGGAACGCGATCGTGTACGCCATCGGGAAGCCGATGAGGAACGTCAGCGCCGTCGCGATCCCGCCGTACGCGAGGGAGTTGCCGAACTGGCGTGGGAAGCGGCTCAGGGCCGTCTCGTACGCGCGGGTCGTGAACGTCAGCTTGAAGCCGTCGACGACCGACCCGCTCGACACGGACGTGAGGAACATCTGGATGGACGGCACGACGAAGAAGATGAGCAGCCAGAGGATGCCCGGAGCCAGGAGGAGGTACGGGGCCGCCCGGCCCAGGCGTCGGCGCCGGCCGTGGGCGGGCGCTGGCGCGACGGCCGCACTCACGGTTGGGACCCGAACCGCTCGCTAGGTGCCCGAGAGGTCCGAGTAGAGCTCGTTCATCTTCGCCTCGACCTCATCCGACAGGAACTGGAAGTTGTGCTGCTTCGCGACGACGTCGGCCGGCGGGAA
>VBHW01000247.1:4758-6171 GCA_005881055.1 Chloroflexota bacterium | reverse complement strand
CCAGGTCCACCCCCAGATGGACGGCAAACTGATCGCCAAGCCTGGCTGACCGCCGGGCCTCGACGGCGTCGGACGGGGCGCGGCCGCCTCGGACGATGCAGGCATCGGCCGGATAATGAGCGCATGGCTTCGTACACGGTCAACGAGCGCGCCGTCGGGCACGCCAGACGCCTGATCGAGTCGCGGCAGTACGTCCTCGACAGCGACTGGGGCGAGGCGCAGCCGCGCGCCGAGGATGAGAACCGCTTCCTGAAGACGCACTCGTGGGACGAGTACGCCGAGTGGCACCTCGGGCTCACCGACGGCGCTACCGACGAGACGAAGGCCCGCTACGCGTTTGTCTTCGGCGACTTCCGCCGCCTCCACCGGACCGGCATCATCGCGTGCCACTTCCGCGCCGCCGAGTGGCGGCACAAGGAGATCGAGCTGGCCGCCCACGACCTGCTACAGAGCCGGCGAGGCCGGCACCGGCGTGGGCGTGCTCGGGCCAGGCGTGACGACGACGGCGTCCGTGGGGACCTCGAACAAATCCCTGGTCTCTGGCCCGATGGGCCAGAGCACGGCATGTTCTACCTTGGGCCCAACGAAGAGCCACTGCAGGACGCAGAGGACGGCGATCCTGAGCGGCTGGCCGACGAGCACGCGGATCCGAGGCGCGCTCGTCCGCGTTCAGGTGCCACCTCCTGCCTGGAACTGCGAGGGAAGGGTCGGTGGGGCCGGCCGATCCGGGCCGGTTCCTGGGTGAGCCACCGCGCCCGGGGCGAGGATCATGACGACGAAGGCGACGACGAGGATGAGCTCGACGGCAAACGCGATGGTGAACGCCGCGATGCGACGGGAGTCGAGAAGGATGGGCGGGCTCGCAAACATGTCGGATCTCTCCGGTTAGAGGCCGAGCCCGGCCGGGGCACGGAGCGGCTGGTCCGGCCCGGCGAGGCCGCCGCGACCCAGCTCCGTCATCGAGAAAACGAACACGATGAGGATGAGCATTGCGATCGCCAGGACTGCGATCGACGCCGCGCCAAGGGGAGCCTGGCGGGAAGGCTGGCGGAACATCGGGCGGACCTCCTGTGACTGGTGCACCGGAGGCTACGTTCGGCGGCGCCGCAGTTCCGCCGTGCCGGCACCAGTCATCCCGGGTCGGAATCGAGGGCCTGCACCGGGTTCCGCGGCCTCGTCCCGGTCGAATCAGCGCCGCAGGTAGGCGAGCACGGCCAGCACCCGCCGATGGTCCTCGGGGGTTGGCTCGAGCGCGAGCTTCGAGAAGATCGCGCGGACGTGGCCCTCGACGGTCTTGACCTCGAGGACGAGGCGGTCGGCGATCGCCTGGTTCGAACGTCCTTCGGCCATGAGCCCGAGGATCTCGCGTTCGCGCGGCGTCAGCTCGTCCAGCGGGGAGTGGCTGCGAGGCCG
>VBHW01000247.1:2257-4718 GCA_005881055.1 Chloroflexota bacterium | reverse complement strand
GTCGGCCAGGTCCGTGACGCGCGTAACGCGGTCCTTGAGGAGGTAGCCAACCCCGGACGGGTCGTCCCGCAGGAGGTCGACCGCGAAGCGGGTCTCGACGTACTGGGACAGGACGAGGATCGCGACCCGCGGATGCCTCGAGCGGATCTGCCGGGCCGCCTCGAGGCCTTCGGTCGTGTGCGTGGGGGGCATGCGGACGTCTACGACGGCGACGTCGGGTACCTCGCGGTCCACGAGCGCAAGCAGTCCCGGCACGTCCGCCGCTTGTCCGACCACATCGAACCCGGCCGCCGCGAGCGCACCGGCCAGCGCCTCCCGCAGGAGGACGGCGTCGTCGGCGAGCACGATTCGGACGGTCGAGGCCGGGTCGGTCACGTGAGTCCCGCGCGGCGCATGGCGCGATGGTGCCAGCAGCGCGCAACCCGCGGCCACGGTGCACGCCCTCGAAGTCGCTCGCGGCGAAACGCGAGCCACCACGGATTGCCCGGAGGTCTGCAGAGCGCAACGTGCGAGATCAACCGCGACGGGCTGGCAGTAGGATGCGCCAGGAGGGCTGATGGCTACGATCAGCGAGCCCGCAGAGGTCACGGCCGGCGTGGCTGAGACCGTCGTCACGGACCGTGACCGCGAAGGGGTGGGCGCCACACGCTCTCGGGTGGCATGGCTCACCGTGGCCATCGGTGGCTGGATGGTCGGTGCGATCTTCCTTCTCCTGTGGGCCACCCTGCACGGCGCCGATCCCGATCTCCTCGCATCGATCTACAGCGTGCCGTTCTACTCCGGTCTTTTCACGCTCGCTGCTGTCGCCGTCGCCCTCGTGCTCCGCGCCGTCCGGCAGCGTCGCGGCTGGCGCAGCGCGTTCCCGCCGGCGTACGGGGTCCTGGGTGCAGGCGTGGTCGCCCTCCTCGCGGGCCTCGTCGCGGACGTCGGGTGGCGCGAGGGCGTCGGCATCACCGGGATCGAGGGGCTCCTCGCCCCAACCCGACTGCTCATCGTGGTGGGGCTCATCCTCGTCGCCGCCGGGCCGCTTCGGTCTGCGCTGCGATTCGGGGCCGACGTCCCTCGTTGGCCGGCCGTGTTCTCCGCGTGCCTGATCCTCGCCGCCCTCGGACTTCCGGGCGGGTTCCACCCGGCTGCCAACCCCTGGCTCGAGCGTGCTCCGGCGATCGCCAACGCGGAGATCTGGCTCATGGACGGCGACGGCGCGCACCAGACACGCCTGATCGAGGCCCGCGACGGGTTCATGGCCTGGAATCCTGTTTGGTCGCCGGACGGGAAGCACTTGGCATACACGCGGCTCCGTCTCGGCGACCGCCCACCCGTCGACATCCCGGACGAGGCGGACATCTGGGTGGCCGCGGCCGACGGCAGCGACGCCCACCCGCTCGTCGACCGTCCGGGCTGGCAGTGGCTGCCCCATTGGTCGCCCGACGGAGCCTGGATCGTGTACACGGACGAGCCCGAAGGCGGCCCGTGGGCCGCGGCCGGCCCGGCCGGCCTCGGCGGCGGAGGGCTCTTTGGAACTGGTTTCGAGTTCGGGTCGTCGAACCCGGTTCGTACCCATGCCGACATCTGGCGGGTGCGCGCCGACGGGACGGGATCGCCAGAGCGGGTCACCGACGAACCCGGCGACGACCGGGCGGCGACGTTCTCGCCCGACGGCACGAGGCTCGTGTTCGATGCCACGCGGGCCGGCGGGACCGACATTTTCGTCATGAACGTCGACGGATCCGACGACCGGCAGCTGACGTTCGACCACGGATCGGACTGGGGTGCGACCTGGTCGCCCGATGGGACCCGGATCGCCTTCAGCGCGTGGAGGTCCGGCAACACGGACCTCTACGTCATGGGTGCTGACGGGAGCGCCGCGACCCGCCTGACGACCGATCCTGCCGACGACCTCGAGCCGGCCTGGTCGCCCGACGGGCGGCGCATCGTGTTCCGCAGATTGCGCGGCCCGCCCGACGGAGGCGAGATCTGGTCGGTTGCGGCCGGCGGAGGGGACGAGCGGGAGCTGAGCCGCGACCCGGGGGCGACCGATGACCTGACCTCCGGTGGTGGGACGTGGGCTACGGATGGCCGGATCGCCTACCTTCGCGCCGAGAATCCGCCGGCGGACGCGGATTCGCTCGTCCGCTCAGATCTGGCCTCCGCCGCGATGCTCCTGTCCGCCATCGCCCTGGCGTTCATCGCGGTCCTGCTCGCGAGCATCGCTCCGCCGTTCGGGGCCTTCGGAATCCTCATCGGGATCCCGACGGCGCTCTTCGCGGCCGCCGCGGACAGTTGGCCGTTCATCCCGGCCGCCGTGGTCGGCGGCCTGGTCGTGGACGTCCTCATACGATTCGCCCCCGACCGCTGGAAGGTCGCGGTGGCCGGTTCGGGATCGGCGGTTGCATTGGTGGTCGGCGCCGAGGTCACCGTCGCCATGACTGCCGGTGTGGGCTGGTCCGCGTCCTTGCTC
>VBHW01000247.1:0-2225 GCA_005881055.1 Chloroflexota bacterium | reverse complement strand
CCTGGGGGAGGTGGTCGGGCGCCGCCCGCGCCAGGCACGCGAGACGGCCTCGTGAGTCGGGCGACCGAACGCCTCCTCGTGCTGGGCTCCGTGGGCGTGGCGCTCGCGGCGGTCCAGCAGTTCGGGCCGTTCCTGTGGCCATACCAACCGCCGCAGTCGCTGTCAATGGTCACCCAGGCGTCCTTCTTCCTCGTCGAGCTCCTCTGGGTGGCGGCAATGCTCGTCACGTACCGGCGCGATCCGGCGGGACCGATGTGGAAGCTGTTCATGCTGTACCAGGTCGTCGGGGCGATGGGGGTGATCTGGGTGATCCCGACGTCCCTGACCTGGACGTTGAGCCAAGCCTCGATCGGGATCGGCAGCGTCGTCTTCGTCCACCTCGTCCTCGCGTTCCCGAGCGGACGGCTGACCGATCGATACGATCGGGCGCTCGTGGTCGCCGCGTACGCCTTCATCCTCGCGACGCGCCTCGCGTGGCTGACGGTCTGGAGCCCTCCGGTCGACCAGGTCGGGTTCTCCCCGCGCAACCCGTACGTCCTCTGGCCGAATGCTGCCGTCGCGCAGCTCGTCGGGCCGGGGGCGATCGTCGTCGTGGCGCCGTTCCTGTACGCCGCCGTGCTCGTCGGGCTCTACCGCCATTGGCGCAGGGCGAGCCCTGCCCTGCGCCGCGCACTGCTGCCGATCATCGTCGCCGCGCCGCTCCAGCTCGCGATCATCCTCGCCTGGCATCTCGTCGACGCCGACGCGTCGGGCCTCGGGAGCCTCCGCGCGGCGCTGGAGCACCCGATCGTCGGCCTGGCCGGCCTCGTGTTCCCCGTCGGTTTCCTCCTCGGCCTGCTGCGGACGCGCCTCGCGCGCGGATCGATCGCCGAGCTCGCCCTCGAGCTGGGGCGCGGCGTCCCGCTCGGGGCGCTGCGCGAAACGCTCGCTCGCGCCCTGCGCGATCCGACGCTCCTGCTCGCCTTTCCGGCGCCCTCGGGCGCCGGGTTCGTCGATCCCGACGGCCAGGCGATCGAGATTCCTGATGGGCGGGAACGGGATCGCGGCCTCGCGCGTCTCGAGCGCGACGGCGAGACCCTCGCGGTGCTGGCCTACGACCCGGCCATCGACCAGGAGGATCCCGGAAGGATCGGGGCGGTGGCCTCCGTCGCCCGTCTCGCGATCGAGAACGAGCGGCTGGCCGCGCAGGTACGCGCCCAGCTCGAGGAGGTGCGCGCCTCCCGGGCCCGCATCGTCGAGGCAGGCAACGCCGAGCGCCGTCGCATCGAGCGCGACCTCCATGACGGTGCCCAGCAGCGCCTCGTGGCGCTCGCGATGCGACTCGATCAGGCACGCGAAGGGTCATCCGGTGCCGCGACCCTGATCGACGAGACCACCGCGGAGCTCCTCCGCGCGATCCGCGAGGTGCGCGACCTCGCCCGCGGGCTCCATCCGACGATCCTCACCGACGCCGGCCTCGCCGCGGCCGTGGAGGCGCTCGCCGAACGAACGCCGTTCCCCGTCACCGTGAACGTCACCGACGCCCGGTTCCCAACGGAGGTCGAGGCTGCCGCCTATTACGTCGTGGCCGAGGGGCTCACGAACATCGCCCGGTACGCCGGCGCGACCGAGGCGCGCGTGCACGCGATGGCCGAGACCGATCGGCTGATCGTGACGGTCACCGACAACGGACGGGGTGGGGCCGACCCCGCCGCCGGCTCTGGTCTCCGCGGCCTCGTTGATCGCCTCGCCGCGGTCGACGGGGAGCTGACGGTCGACAGTGCTCCGGGCGCCGGCACCACGCTCACGGCGACGCTGCCACTGACGGCGTAGCGGATGCGGGACGGACTGCGCGCATCGCCTCGTCGAGGGCGAGGCCGATGATCCCTGCGAGGACGATCGCGCCGAGCCACAGGTGGATGCTCCAGCCGATCCCGGCGGTGAGCTGCACGGTGGCGAAGTACGCCAAATAGAACAGGGCCGGGATCGCGAAGGCGATGAACGCATCCGATCGTCGATCGGCGCCGAACGGGAGCCGGCGCACAAGGAGGTCCGCGGCGATGCCCGCGATGAGCGCGCCCGGCAGGAACCGGTACTCGTCGCTCACCATCGTCATGAGGGCGGTCGGCCCGAGGAGCATCAACGTCAGTGCCCCGAACGGCAGCGGACCGCGACGCAGGGCGACGAGAACGAACCCCGCGAGGAGCGCGGCCTGGAGGAGGATCCCCGCCGCGCCAAAGCCCTCG
>VBHW01000274.1 GCA_005881055.1 Chloroflexota bacterium | reverse complement strand
CGAGCACAACAAGCTCGCCTTCGTGCTCGGGCTCGAGACCGATTCGATCAACGGCTGGATCTACCGATCGGATTTCGACGCCACCGATCGCGTGGCCATCCACACCCAGCTACATGGCTACTTCAAGTACCTGCGGGATCTCGGCGTGGTGCAGGTCAACGTGATCCATCTGAGCGACAACGCGTTCGGCGGGATGGCCCTCTACGACCTCCATTTCATGCTCAACACCTGGACTCGGACCGGGCAGTTCCCAGGGACCGAATCCGTCCCGCCGACCGCCGATCCGACGATGACCGACGACGACATCAACTGCCGGGTGACGGTCAAGTCGGCGCTGTGGACCAAGATCGAGGCACTCGCGACGTCGATCGGATGGCAGCCGTTGGCGGCGGCCGTCGCCACGGCGATCCCGCCGGCCGGCGACCGCAATCTGCGGGGCCTGACCACCGCCGGCGAGGAAGCGGTGCTCGAGGCGATGCGCCTCGGCATGGTGATCGATCTCGACCACATGTCGGAGAAGAGCGCAGTGAAGGCCCACGAGATCGGGTGTCCGCCCACAACGGCGCCCGGCGGATGGCACCGCGGCCGCTCGCGCCGACGTCGCCGCCGTCGCCACCGGCCATGCCGCCGTTCCCGGCGCCGCAGGTGACCCCGCCCAAGTCGGAATACCGGCGCGGCGAGCACCTGTGGCCCAACGAGAACTCGAAGTCGAGCGCCCAGCTCCAGTTCATCATCGAGACCGGCGGCATGTTCGGGCACGGCACGGCCGCGGCGGATTTGCGGAGCTGGGGTCCCAGTCCCGTGGCGAACGACTGTCCGGGCAGCGACAAGACATTCGCCCAGGGGTTCCAGTACGTCAGCAGCGTGCTCAAGGTGCCGATCGGTCTGGGCACCGACTGGAACTCGCTCCTGGTCGGACCCGGCCCCCGGTTCGGGCCGCGCGCCGCGAACGGCCTCGAGGAGGAGATCAAGGCAGGGGACTCCGCCTGGGCGGACACAATGCGCAGCGAGCGGTTCCTGGACGCGAAGGGCCAGACCGCCGGCGTGGCCTACAGCCCGGCCACGCCATTGGTCGACTGGCGAGACCACCGCTTCGCCGATCACGAGCTCTACAAGGGCACCGACCTCGAGGGCTACGGCGAGAGGATGTGGCAGGCGCTGGCGGTCGTCGGCTCGGGCGTTGACCTGAGTCTGGCGGCCAGCCAGGCGGGGACCGGCGGCAGGCTCACCCTGGCGGCGATGGGCCAGCAGATCGACCCGGACGTCCTCGACCTCGCGCTCGGGATGACGGGCATGCCGGCCCGCCAGACCCCGGAGGGCAACTTCCACCGGGTCGGCGCGATCTACAAGACCGCGTTCGACCGTGCAATGGAGGACCCGACCGTGGTGACCATGTGCGACGGCATGATGGCCATCCAGCGCCTCTGGGACGCGATGCGCGGCCCGAACCCGCCGCTGAAGCGCGCGATGGCTGGGCCGCTGCGCGACTTCGACTACAACCTCGACGGCCTCGCGCACTACGGCATGTTCCCGGACATGTTCCAGGACCTGAAGAACGTCGGCTTCCCGCCGACCGAGATGGCGGTCCTGTTCGGGTCTGCAGAGAAGTACATCTCGGTCTGGGAAGCCAGTGCCGAGATCGGCGCCGCGCTGCCGCACCCGACCTGATCCGGGGGACCGACCGTTGCCCAGCTGGTACGTCCACACACAGGCCGCCGCCCAGACACTCGAACGCCTGAACACGGCGGTGCCGGCCGGCTCGCCGCTGACTGCGACCGAGGGCATGCAGTTCCACACAGCCGGTCATGACAACCGCAACTACCTCGCGGCCGGTGCCCTGGGCCCCGACCTCTTCTACCTGCTGCCCGACTTCAAGGGCGATCTGGGCGCCGGCCTGATGAAGCTCATGCGCTTCGCAATGGGCGCGTGGAAGGTCGCGGACGAGGCGTTCATCGAACAGTGGGAAAGGTGGATGACCCCGGTCCTGGACGAGCAGAACCAGCTGGCCGACGGCATCTCAGGCGGGATGCTCGGCGAGATCGGGCAGGTCCAGGTGCTCGTCGGCGCGGCGTTCACCAACATGGCCGAGAGCCTCATCAGCCAGATGGAGGACATCTTCGGGCTGCTGACGAGCGGCACCCAGGCCGGCTACGAGGACAGCGCCTTCTTCTGGTCGGACGCGTTCCACTACCGCAAGACCTACCACTTCGCCCGAACGCTCTACAGGAACGCGATGAACGCCGATGCGATGAAGACGGACCCGATGGAGCCAAGCCGGGTGCCCAAGCAGCAGGCGTTCGCGCTCGGCTGGATCAGCCACTGCGCCACCGACGTCGCGGGCCACCCGTTCACCAATGCCAAGGTCGGCGGCCCGTACCGGACGCATTGGCAGCGCCACCACGTCGTCGAGAACCACATGGATGCGCTCGTCTATCGCGATAAGCACGGTATCG
>VBHW01000262.1 GCA_005881055.1 Chloroflexota bacterium | reverse complement strand
CGCCCCAGGATCGCTTCCTCCCGCTCGTTCGCCTCACGCTCGGCCGGGGTCCCGTGGCGACCCGACGTTCCGAGGCGCTCGAGCCGCCGTTCCGTGATCGCGAGGTCCGCCAGCACGAACTCGAGGTCGAGCCGCTCGAGGTCGCGCCAGGCGTCGACGGACCCCTCGGGGTGGGGCACGGCCGGGTCGTCGAACGCCCGGACGACGTGGAGCAGCGCGTCAGAGTCGCGCAGCCTGGCGAGGTGCTCGGCCGGCAGCTCCTCGGTCCCGACCCGCCCCTCGGTCGAGGCCGGCGGCGCGGGGAGGTCGGCGTACGTCACGTCGGCGCGGACGACCTTCTTCGGGTGGAAGATCTCGGCGAGCCGCTCGAGTCGCACGTCGGGGACCTTCACGACGCCAACGTTGAGCTGGAGGCCCCCGAAGCCGCCCGTCTGGGCGTG
>VBHW01000261.1 GCA_005881055.1 Chloroflexota bacterium | reverse complement strand
CGGCCCGACGACCAGGAAGTGTGCGGGGTGACGATCGCGTTCGGCAGGTCGTAGAACGGCGAATTCGGCTGCAGCGGCTCCTCCCGGAACGCATCGAGGACCGCCCCGCCCAGCGGCCCCTCGCGTAGCGCCCGCAGGAGCGCTCGCTCGTCGACGAGCCGGCCGCGCGCGACGTTGATGAGCCACGCACCGGGCTTCATGAGCGCGAGCGTCTCGTCGTTGATCATGCTCTCGGTCTCGGGCGTCAGCGGCGCCGCCAGCACGACGAAGTCGGACTCGCCGAGGAGGTCCGGAAGGCCCTCCGGCCCGACGACCCGCTCGAGCATGATCTCGCCGAGCGGCCGCCCGTCGGCATCGCCGTCGCCGTCGCCGGCCGTGGGCAGCGCGCTGCCCGCCTCCGACCGCCGGCGGGTCGCGATGACGCGACAGCCGAACGCCGTCGCGAGCGCCCCAACCGCGCGCCCGATCGACCCCAGGCCGACGATCCCGACCGTGACGTCGCGCAGCTCCACACCCTCGAGGGGCTGCCAGGTCCGCTCCCGCTGAAGCTCGAGGAGCTGTGGCAGCCGCCGGCTGACTGCGAGGATCATCATCATCACGTACTCGGCGATCGGCCGGCTGAAGACCCCCCTGGCGTCCGTGTTGACGAGGCCGCGCTCCCGGGCGGCGGGCGTCAGGACGCGCTCCACCCCGGCCGACGCGCTGTGGACCCAGACGAGCCGCGGCGCCCGTGCGAGCAGGCGGTCGAAGGCGTCGGCCGCGAGCCACCCCCGCAGCAGGACCTCGATGTCGTCGAGCGGGCCGTCGGCGAGGCCTTCGACGCTCACGTTGACGATGCGGGCGCCGGGCGCCGCCGACTGGATCCGCTCGAGGTCGCGCGTTCGATAGCGGGCCGACAGGATCGGCGTGAGGGCGATGCCCGTCGGTGGGCCGCCTGCCGGTCGACCGGGACCGCCAGAAGCCCGGAGATCTGCTCCGGCGACCCGACCGGCGTCGCTCACGCGTCGCCCCGCCCGGCGAGCCGGCCTGTGGCGCCGAGCTGGCCCGTGCCGCCGACCACCCGGGCCACCCACCGCTCCGGGGCGTCGATCTCGTCGTCGCGCGGCAGGTTCTCCGGCCCGTGCCACAGGAGAGCCAGGGCCTCCCGACCGCCGGCGTTCGCCACGGCGCGCACGAACCGCTCGCCCTTCTTGTACTGCTCGAGCTTGAGGTCCATCCCCGTGAGGCGCATCACCGCCCGCTCGAACCCGGAGCGGCGCTCCCGCCGCTCGTGGAAGCGCGTGCTGATGCGCTCGACGTCGGGCACGAGGTCGCGGCCGACCTCGTCCATCACGTAGTCGCTGAACCCCTCGAGGAGGCTCATGACCGCCTGGGTCTCGCGGAACAGGCGGCGCTGCTCGTCGCTCATGAGACGCTCGATCCAGTGCTCCCCTTCGCCCTCGCCACGGAGCACGCGTCCGAGCTGGCGGACCGTGTCGCGGGAGACGACCGACAGGTCGCGCGAGAACGCCCCGAGCTGGCGCTCGAGCCGCTCGGCGAGGTACGGGCGGAGCCAGGGGTGCGCCTCGAACTCGAAGGCGTGCGTCGTCTCGTGGAGCGCGATCCACGTCCGGAAGGCGTCGAGCGGGACGTCGAGCGCGCGCGCCGTCTGGCGGATGTTCTCCTCGACGAACAGCAGCCGGCCCGGCCGCGCCTCGGCCGAGAGGAGCGCGAGGTCGTACTGGCCGAGGACCCGCTGGCCCATGAAGCCGAGAAGGAAGCCCAGCTGGCGCGTCGTCACGTAGCGGTTCGCGATCGCCATCGACGCCTTGGCCAGCCCGCCTCCCGGCGGGATCACCTGGTCGAGCAGCTGGCCCTCGAGGTGGGCGACGAGCTGCGCGAACGTCGCGACGTTCGCCCGCACCCAGCCCGCGCGGTCCACGACGCCGGCCCGTTCGACGACGCCCGGCAGCGGCTCGCCGAGGACATCCGTGAGCCGCGGAGTGATCCGTGCCATCGCCGCGGCGTATGCCGGCTCCGCGGCCGCGAGCTCGGCCGGCGGGAGGGTCCCGGGCGCCGATCGCAGGCGCGCGATCGCGAACGCCTCGGCCGCCGACCAGTCGACGAGGCCGCGCCGCGCGATCCGCTCGGCGCGCCGCCCGAGGATCGTCGCCGCCGCGCCGATGGCCGCGCCGACGAGGAAGCCACCCTGCCAGACC
>VBHW01000260.1 GCA_005881055.1 Chloroflexota bacterium | reverse complement strand
CGGCGCGATCGCCGTCCCATCGGACTGGTTGATCCACCGCAGGCTCGTTCCCCAGCCCTGCTGGACATACGCGGTCGCGACGGTCGCGCGCCGCGGCTCGATACCCTGCACGAACGTCCTGGACATGCCGAGCGGCGTGAAGAACCGGCGCCGCAGCTCCGACGCCACGGAGTGGCCGGTCACCTTCTCGACGACCTGGCCGAGGAGGACGTAGTTCGAGTTCGAGTAGTGCCAGTCCGTCCCCGGGGCGAAGTACGCCGCGCGCATGTAGCTCAACGAGCGGGCGGGCGTCCAGGTTCGGCGCTTGTCCGCCATGAGCGCGGCGTCGATCGTCGGGTTCGAGAAGAAGTCGTAGAGCCCGCTCGTGTGGTCGAGCATCTGGCGGAGGGTCACCCGGTACGGCACGTGCGCCGTCGGTCGTCGAGCGACAGCTTGCCCTCCTCGGCGAGCTGGAGCATGAGCGCAGCGATGAACGTCTTGCTGACGCTGCCGATGGCGAAGTCGGTCGTCGTCGCGACGGGCACGCGGGCGCGCATGTTGGCCCAGCCGCTGACGCCCGTCCACTGCCGGCCGTCCGGCCAGATGATCGTCACCGACACGCCCGGGGACGAGTACTTCTTGCGGAGCGCGGCCAGTCTCGCCTGGAGCGCGTCGACGGGGATCGGCGTGACGGCCGGGACCGGCGATGCCTCGACGCGGCCGTCGCCCGGAGATGCGGGTGCACCGCCGGCACCGCCGGCACCGCCGCCCACGGCCGCAACCGGAGCCACGACAGCGCTCGGTCGGGGCACCGACGGGACCTCGCTGCCACGCTGGAACCCGACGGCGAACGCGCCGATGCCGACGCTCAGAAGGACGGCGACGCGCCCGACCTCGACGCGACGGCCAAGGGGGCGCGCACGACTGATCCTCGGACCGTCGATACGGGCTGGCATTCCGGGAGCATAGGCGACGAGGCAACGGGTGCCATCGCGCGGGAGTACCGAACCTCCGTGGCGGGAGTACCGAACCTCCGTGGCTCGATCGGTCGCCACCCACGCGCGCGGGCGGATCGAAGCCGTTCCGCTAGACTCCGCGCCAGCGGCGTGTCACGCGACCGGGATCGCCGCCGGCTCGACCCGACCACATGCGACCTGGCCTGCCCGACCCGGCCGCCTCCGGAGCCACGCTTGACCTTCGATACGCTCGGCCTGTCGCCCGACCTGCTGCGGGCGGTGGCCGAAGAGGGATACCGCACCCCGACCCCCATCCAGGTCCAGGCCATCCCGCTGATCCTCGAGGGACGCGACCTCCTCGCCGCGGCCCAGACGGGGACCGGCAAGACGGCGGCGTTCGTCCTGCCGATCTTCGAGCGCCTGAAGTTCCACGCGAACACGAGCTTCTCGCCGGCGCGCCATCCCGTGCGCGCGCTCGTCCTGGCGCCGACCCGGGAGCTGGCGATGCAGGTCGACGAGATGGCCCGGGCGTACGGCCGATACGTGCCGTTGCGTGTCGCCAGCGTCTACGGCGGCGTGCCGATCGAGCCGCAGCTCAAGGACCTCCGCGCGGGCGTCGAGTTCCTCGCCGCGACGCCCGGCAGGCTCCTCGATCACGTCGGCCAGCGCACGGCGAATCTTGGCCAGGTGGAGATCCTCGTCCTCGACGAGGCCGACCGGATGCTCGACATGGGCTTCATCCCGGACATCCGGCGGATCCTCGCGCTGCTCCCGGCCGAGCGCCAGAACCTCCTCTTCTCCGCGACCCTCAACGACGAGGTGCGAGGGCTGTCCGCCGCGTTCATGCACCACCCGGCCACGGTCGAGGTGGTACCACGGAACACGGCCGCGGAGGGCGTCCGGCAGATCGTCTACCCGGTCGACCGGGATCGCAAGGAGGCCCTCCTCGCCCACCTCATCCGGCGCGACGACATGCGCCAGGTCCTCGTCTTCACGCGGACGAAGATCGCGGCCAGCCGGCTCGCCGCACGCCTCGAGCGGGACGGGATCGAGGCCGTCGCGATCCACAGCGACCGATCGCAGCCGGAGCGGATCCGGGCGCTCGAGAACTTCAAGAGCGGCGACGTCCGGGTCCTCGTGGCGACGGACGTGGCCGCGCGCGGCCTCGACATCGAGGAGCTGCCCCACGTCGTGAACTTCGAGCTGCCGTCCCATCCGAACGACTACATCCACCGCATTGGGCGGACGGGCCGGGCGGGGGCCACCGGAGACGCGATCTCGCTCGTGTCCCTCGACGAGGCCGAGTACCTGCGCGGCATCCAGCGACTGCTCCGGCGGGCGATCCCGTGGACGGTCGAGGACGGGTTCGTCCCCGTCCGCGATCGCGAGAACCCGCCGAGGCTCCGGCCGCTCCACGGCCCGGGCGGCAACGGCCGGTCGGGGGGCAGGGCACCGGCGAGGCCGCGGACCGCACGCGCGTCGAGGCGCGCCTGACGCCCGGCAGCTGGCCGGCCGCTGACCGCGCGGATCGTCAGCGCTCGAGGGTCTCGAACAGCCCGGGCAATCCGCCCGCATGCCAGAAGACGACGGTCCCGCGGACGCGTCCCGCCGACGCTTCCTCGATGAGCCATGCGAGCGCCTTCGCGGTGTAGATCGGGTCCACGAAGATGCCTTCCGTCCGCGCCAGGAGGGCGGTGGCCGATTCGGCCGATGGGTCGGCACGGCCGTAGCCCGTCGGGCGCGCAGGATCCACGAGTGTGACCGTCCCGATGCTCGCGCGCGGCACCCCGACCGTGGCCGCGAGGTCCGCGACCAGGCGATCGACGCCGCGGCGCACCTCGGCGGCCGGATGGGCGACCGCGACCCCGACGACCGAGGCCCGGAGGTCGGCGGTTGCCATGCCGACGAGGAGCCCGGCCTGTGTCCCTCCAGTCGCGGTCGGCAGGATGACCATCCCCGGATCGAGCCCGAGCTCCGCGACCTGCGTCGCCAGCTCGATGCCGGCGAGGACCTGACCGATGGCCCCGATCGGGTCGCTGCCCCCGACCTCGATGACGTAGGGGCGACCTCCGGACCGGCGGAGGTCGGACGCGATCCGCTCGACGAGCGCCGCCCGCTCCGACCGCTCAGCGGACGCCGTGACGTGGACACCCGCGCCGAGCAGGCCGTCGAGTCGTTCGTTCGCGCCCGGCACCGCCCCCGGCGGCCCGGTGAGGACGAGGTGGACGGCGAGCCCGGCCTTCGCTCCGGCCGCGGCGGTCAGCCGGCAGTGGTTCGACCAGCGCCGCCCCGACGTGACGAGCGTGTCCGCGCCGGCGGCGAGCGCGGCGCCAACATGGAACTCGAGGTTGCGCAGCTTGTTGCCGCCGAGGCCGAGCGGGAGGAGGTCCTCGCGCTTCACCCACACGTCGATCCCGCCGTCGGGATCGAGCGCCGCGGAGAAGCGTGGCAGCCGGTGCAGCGGACTCGGGCCGTCGAGCAGCCGGTAGCGCGGTGCGTCGGGCGTCCAGGTCACGGGCCGATCCTACCCGCCGACTATCATCCGGCGATGGCGACCCGTGTAACGCCGGCGCAGCGCCAGACGACCCGCGGCCAGACGCCCGACATGGAGCGCTCGATCGCGATCTCCGGTCAGGCCACCGGCTCGGTCCGCCTGTACTCCTCGATCGTCACGACCGCGCCCGGCAGCAAGACGCGGATCCACCACCACGGCCCGTGCGAGACGAGCATCTACATCCTCGCCGGCCGTGGCCGGTACACCTGGGGTCCGTCGGGCCTCGACGAATCGATGCCGGCCCAGGCGGGCGACTTCGTCTACATCCCCGCCGGCGAGATCCATGTCGAGGAGAACGCCTCGGAGACCGAGCCGCTCGTCGTCGTGCTCACCCGCAACTGCGCCGAGCCGGTCGTCGAGTACGTCGACGCCGACCCGGATCCGGAGGGCGAGCCGCCGGCGCCGTGCTGACGCCGTGGACGGAGACCAGCCTGGACGAGCTCCTCGGCCGGGCGGG
>VBHW01000263.1 GCA_005881055.1 Chloroflexota bacterium | reverse complement strand
ACGAGCTTCGTGTTGCGAGGCGAGGACGTCCGGGCCGCCGTTCCGGGGGATACGCGGACCATCACGCCGGTCACGGCGGGGTCCGAGACGCCCCATCGGTCGAACGACGGCCCGTATGGCACCCGGACGTCGATGAAGAAGGATGTCCCGTCGGCCCGCGGGACCCGCAGGACCTTGACCGTCCCGGCGGCCGTGCCGAGGAGCGGCTGGACGAGGTACGAGGCACCCGGCACGACCGTCCGCACCTCGCTCGACGCGAGCCAGCCCATCTCGCCGACCTGCTCGCCGTCGTTGTGGAACGTCGAGCCCCCGCCCATGACCGTGAACGGATCGCCGTACTCCGAGTACGTGCAGCTCGACGAGACCGCCACCCGCACCCCACCGCTCGTGCACGACAGGCTGCTCGCGTGGTTGATCCCGAAGTTGTGCGACAGCTCGTGCGCGATCACCCGCAGCCCGAGGGCGCCGTTGTTGTACGTGTAGTTGCCGGGCATGTAGCCGAGGCCCGCCCAGCCGCAGGACGAGGTGTGTGGCCAGGCGAACACGATGTTCGTGTACGTCGAGAAGCTCACTCCCGCGGCCTGCGCGGCGGCCACGGCGTCGGACTGCCAGGTGCCCCAGGCGCAGTTCGCGTTCGTCGACGGGATCGTGTACCAGCCGTAGACGTCGCCGGTGACCTGCACGGCCCCGCGCGACTCCTCCTCGAAGAAGTTGGCGACCGAGCCGGCGCTCGAGAACACGACGCCTGCCGCGGTCGCCGGGGTGTACGGCTGGCTCGAGTCGTTCGAGAAGTTGAGCAGCACGACCGCGACGCGCTTCGTGACAGGTGCCGAGGCGGTCCCTGAAGCGGTGCTCGACCGGGGAGCGGGCGCGAGCTGCTCGACGCGCCGGCCGTGGCGCCACCGGTACCGCTGCCGTCGGCTGCCACGTTGAGGGTGTCGCTGACGCGTCGTCCCGTGACCCGGATCTTCGCGCCGCCCAGGTCGCGCGGCCCGGTCCCGCCGAACGCGAGCTCGACCCGGCGGGCCTTCGTCCGCAACGAGTAGAGGAAGGAGGCCTTCCCGTGGACGAAGTCGTCGCCGTGGACGACCTCGAGGGTGCCCGTGAGCGTCTCACGCACTCCCGCCGGCGCGGGGGTGGGATCCGCGGCGAAGATCGGCGTGACCGCCACGACGAGCAACAGGAGCGCAGCGAGTCCGCTGCCGAGCCAGCGACGCATCCGACCTCGACCATGTGGACACCGGCCCGGCGGGCCAGGCCCCGAGTCTCGGTGCCTCCGCGCGCCGGCGGCATGCCTCGGTGGTATCGGTCGGACACGGCACGATGGTCAGGGCGTTGCGCGGCCGCACCAGGCTGCATGCGGCTGCGCACCGGGACCCGAGGGCGTTCCGGACGCCGGCCTCAGACCGTGGCCACCGCGTAGCGCCTTGCCAGCACTCGCAGCTGTTCCACCAGCTCGGGCGGATCGCTCACGGAGAAGTCCGCTCCGAGGAGGCCCAGGTAGACCGCCAGCATCTCGAGGTTGTCTGCGCCCGTCTCGAGAAGGCACGACGAGTCGTCGATCGCGGTGATCGTACCCACCCACGGGCCGACCCGATCGGCCAGCTCCCGAGCCGGGCATTGGACGAGGATGCGGGCCTGGTGCCGGCGTGCCTCGGGCGGGACGCCTCTCGAGATCAGCGCCTCGACTTCGTCGTCCGTCAGCTCCCGAGGCGTGAACCGCGGACCGGGTGACATTCCGGGCTTCATCCGGTCCACCCGGAACGTCCGCCAGTCGGCGCGGTCGAGGTCCCAGGCGACGAGGTACCAGCGCTGGCCGGCGTTTACGATTCGGTACGGCTCGACGCGACGCTTCGACGCTGTCTCGCGGCGGTCCGAGTAGTCGAACCAGAGCCCGAAATGCTCGCGGCACAGGAGCGCAAGCTCGGTGAGCCTCGCCGGGTCGACCGTGGGTGCGTTCGAACGCCGCCGAGCCACTGACAGCGTCATCCGCTGGAGGGTGCCGACCTGGCGCCGGAGCCGCGGCGGGAGGACCTGCTCGAGCTTGGCGAGCGCACGGAGCGACGTCTCCTCGAGCCCGGTCACCGTGCCGCTCGTGGCCGTCCGCAGGCCGATCGCGACCGCTACGGCCTCGTCGTCCTCGAGCAGCAGCGGCGGCATCGACGCCCCGGCCTCGAGGCGATAGCCGCCCACCGAGCCACGCGTCGCATGGACCGGGTAGCCCAGTGCTCGCAGACGCTCGATGTCGTTGCGGATCGTGCGCGCGCTGACCTCCAGCCGCGCGGCAAGCTCGGCGCCGGTCCAGTCGCGCGGCGTCTGGAGGAGCGAGAGCAGCCGCAGGAGTCGGGCGGAGGTCCCCATTCGGGCCGAAGATTACTCCAGTATTAGGAATGTATCTGACCTAATCGGCGTCTAGGCTGGGCGACATCCCAACAAGAGACTCAGGAGGTTCTGATGTCCAACCCAGCGACGCAGGCAGGGATCGGATCGACGGCCCGACCGCCGATCGAGCTGCCCCACCCAGTCCGCATGCGCGTCCTCGGCGCGGTCATGGTCGGCGTCTTCCTCGGCGCGCTCGACCAGACCGTCGTGGGAACCGCGCTGCCGCGGATCATCACCGACCTCGGAGGCAACAACCTGTACACGTGGGCGTTCACCGCCTACCTGCTGACGGCCACGATCAGCGGCCCGCTGTACGGCAAGCTGTCCGACCTCTTCGGTCGGCGGCCGGTGTTCCTGTTCGGGATCGGCGTGTTCATGCTCGGATCCCTGCTGTCGGGCCTGACGACCGCGATGTGGCAGTTCGTGGTCGCCCGCGGCGTCCAGGGTCTCTTCCTCGGCGCGCTCGACCAGACCGTCGTGGGAACCGCGCTGCCGCGGATCATCACCGACCTCGGAGGCAACAACCTGTACACGTGGGCGTTCACCGCCTACCTGCTGACGGCCACGATCAGCGGCCCGCTGTACGGCAAGCTGTCCGACCTCTTCGGTCGGCGGCCGGTGTTCCTGTTCGGGATCGGCGTGTTCATGCTCGGATCCCTGCTCTCGGGCCTGACGACCGCGATGTGGCAGTTCGTGGTCGCCCGCGGCGTCCAGGGTCTCGGCGCCGGCGCGCTCTTCCCGATCGCCATGGCGACGATCGCCGACCTGTTTGCGCCGCACGAGCGCGGTAGGTACCAGGGCCTGTTCGGGGCGGTGTTCGCGCTCTCGAGCCTGCTCGGGCCGGCCATCGGCGGCCTCATCACGGACACGATCGGCTGGCACTTCGTGTTCTTCGTCAATCTGCCGGTCGGCGCAGTCGTCCTGCTGACGGTCCGCCGCTACCTCCCGCAGTACCACCCGGCCGGCGTGCGGCCGCGGATCGACTACATCGGCGCCGCCCTGTTCGCGGCGGCGCTCGTGCCGATCCTCGTGGGGCTCACCAACAAGCAGTCGGCCGAATGGACCGATCCGTCCGTCGGCGGCCTGATCGCCCTCGGCGTCGTCGTCCTCGCTATCTTCGTCGGCGTCGAGGCGCGGGCCGCCGAGCCGATCGTCCCGCTCGGGCTGTTCCGCACACGCGCTTTCACGGTCTCGGTGGCCTCGGTGTTCCTGGCCGCGTCCGGGTTCTTCACCGCGGTCGTCTTCCTGCCGCGCTGGTTCCAGGTCGTCGGCGGCGCCTCGGCCACGATCTCCGGCTACGAGATGTTGCCGCTCCTGAGCGGCATCATCATCAGCGCGGTCGCGGCCGGTCAGACCATCGCCCGGACGGGTCGCTACCGGCGGCTGACGTTCGGCTCGATGCTGGTCACTGCGGCCGGCCTGGCGCTGCTGACGCAGCTCCGCGCCGACACGCCGCAGCCGCTGCTGTGGGCGTGGATGTTCGTGACGGGCATCGGCGTCGGGCCGATCTTCGCGGCCTTCCCACTCATCGTCCAGAGCAACGTGCCGGTCACCGAGATCGGCGCGGCGAGCAGCAGCGTGACGTT
>VBHW01000255.1 GCA_005881055.1 Chloroflexota bacterium | reverse complement strand
CCGGCCGGCAGGACCGCACAGTAGACCGACCAGCTCACCGCTTCGGCGATGGCCGTGAAGAAGTCCCGCGTATCGGCGCTGCCCGAGCAGGCGCCGGCGACGCTGTCGCGCCCGCCCGCGCGAGGGCTCGACGTCGCGGACGCTCGGGGCGAGGGGGCCGTCGGCGACGGCGAGGCGGCCCGCCCGGACGCCGTCACGGCGGCGCTCGGCGAGCTCGTCGCGACGCTCGGAGCCGCCGATGACTCGGTCGGCGTACCCAGCGCAGGGGCGACCGACCCGGCCGGCGCCCCGCACGCACCGACTGCCAGGCCGGCAACGAGGAGGAAGAGGACCGGGCGCGGGACACCCAGGGGTCCGACGCGCGCGCGCTTCACCTCGAGAGACTAGCGGCCGGGCGGCCGGAGGGTCAATCGACGGCCCGGCTCAGCCGCACGAGCGCCGGATCGACGCCGAAGACATCGCGGATCCGCTCGGGGTCGAGCGCCCGATCGGGCACGTCGTCGGCCACGATCCGGCCTCGATCGAGGACGACGACCCGCTCGAAGAAGTGGCCCGCGAACCCGAGGTCGTGGACGACCGCGACGATCGTCGCGAGGTCCCGCTCGTTGAGGTCGACGAGGAGCTCCATGACCTGGACCTGATGGCGGACGTCGAGATGGGCGGTCGGCTCGTCGAGGAGCATGAGCGGCGTCGACTGGGCGACCGCGAGCGCGAGCAGCACGAGCTGCCGCTCGCCCAGCGACAACTCGCGGACGTCGCGGCCGAGCAGGTGGCCGACGCCAACGCGATCGATCGCGCCGGCGATCGCGGCACGGTCGACCGGACGGTGGCCGCGGAAGGGGTCCTCGTGCGGGATCCGGCCGAGGCCGACGAGCTCCTCGACGCGCGTGGCGAACGGCAGCGTCGACGCCTGCGGCACGACCGCAAGGCGGCGGGCGACCGCACGCCGGTCGAGGTCGGCGACCGGCTCACCGGCCAGGAGGACCGACCCGTCGGTCGGGCGGAGGATGCCGGTGACAACCCGCAGGAGGCTCGACTTCCCCGCCCCGTTCGGCCCGACGACCGCGACCCGCTCGCCGGCCGCGATGGTGAGGTCGATGCCCTCCAGGACGGGCCTGTGCCGATACGCCGCGGTGAGGCCGCGGAGCTCGACGATCGGAACCGAGCCGAGGGTCACAGCTCGTACCCGGTTCGCGCGCGGCGGAGGATGACGAGGAAGAACGGCGCACCGATCACCGCGGTGACGACGCCGACGGGGATCTCCCCGAGGATCCGGGCGACTGCGTCCGCGACGACGAGGAGGATCGCCCCACCGATCGCGGACAACGGCAGGACACGTCGTGCGCTCGGACCGGTCACGAGCCGGACGAGGTGCGGGACGACGAGACCGACGAAGCCGATGAGGCCACTCACGGACACCGCAGCGGCCGTGACGAGCGAGGCGAGGCCGAGGAGGACGGCACGCTCGCGGCCGACGTCGATGCCCAGGTGCGTGGCTGTCTCCTCGCCGAGCAGGAGCGCGTTGAGCGACCGGGCGCGCAGGAGGATGGCCGCCGACCCGAGAACGATCGGCAGCGCGGTCCCGGCCAGGCGGATCCACGACGAGCCGTCGAGGCCGCCGAGCAGGTACGAGAAGATCTGGCGCAGGCTCGAGCCGGAGAGGTACATCGCCATCGACAGGCCGGCCGCGAGGAGCGAGCCGACGGCATAGCCGGTGAGGAGGAGGCCGGTGAGCGGCCCGAGCGGGCCGCTCCGGCTCAGTCGGTAGACGAGCCAGATCGCACCGAGAGCCCCGACGAACGCGAGGACCTGGACGAGCCCGAACTCGAGGATCGCGACGCGGATCGGGATCGCGACGGCGATCGCCGCACCGAGCGCGGCGCCGGAGGCCGTGCCGAGGACGTACGGGTCCGCGAGCGGATTCCGGAGCAGCCCCTGGAACGTGGCCCCGGCGACCGCGAGGCCACCTCCGACGAGGACCGCCGTCAGGACGCGCGGGAGCCGCAGGTCGATGACGATCGTCTCTGCGGACGGCGGCCATGTCGCCACGATGGGCAGGCCGAGCAGGCGCCGACCGAGGATGCCGAGCACGTCGACCGGGGCGATCGCCACGCTGCCGAGGCCGACGCCGAGGACGAGCGTCGCCGCGAGCGCGAGGGCGGCCAGGGCGGCCAGCCGGATCGGGTGTGCGCGGGCACGCTCGAGGACCGCCCACCTCCGGGCGGTCGCGTCGAACGGGGCGGCCCCGGCGGCCACGGATCAGGGGCGCCCGAGGAGTGCCGCCGGCGACGCCGATGGCGACGCGAACGGCGACCCGGACGGCGAGGCACCCGGCAGCTGGAGATCGGGGTGGATGGCGAGCGCGAGCACGCGGAGGCCCTCGGCGAGGCGTGGGCCCGGCCTGCTCACCGTCGTGTCGTCGATCGGCACGACGAGCCCGGCCTTCACCGCGCTCATGGCTCCCCAGCCCGGACGAGCCTTCACGACCGCGGGCGTCGTGCCGAAATTGGCATCCCCGAGGAGGATGACCTCGGGATCGGCCGCGACGAGCTTCTCGAGCGGAATGCTGAACACGCCCGGGTCACCGGTCGTGATCGGATCGCCGCCCGCGAGCGCGACCATCTCGGCGACGAACGAGTTCGGGGCCGGGCCGTAGATCTCCTTCGTGGCGTCGAGCTCGCAGAACGTACGCGGGCGGGGCAGCGGGCGCGTCGCGGCGGCGATCTGGTCGATCCCGGCCTGCATCGACGCCGCCAGGTTGGCCGCCCGCGCCGGCTCGCCGACGGCCTGGCCGACGAGCCGGACGTCGCTGAGGACGCCCGGGACGTCCTTCGCGTAGACGACGAGGACGGGGATCCCGAGGGCGCGCAGGCGTGTCACCGCGTCCGGCTTCGTGAAGCCGTTCCCGCCGGCGATGACGAGGTCCGCGCCGAGCCCGACGATCTTCTCGACGTCGACGGCCTCGTACGTCGCGACGTGGGGCAACGACTTCACCTCGGCCGGGTAGTCGTCGAAGTCGGTGGTCGCGACGACGCGGCTCCCGGCGCCGATCGCGAACGCGATCTCGGTCGTGCCCGGGGTCAGCGAGACGATCTTGCGGGGTGCTGTGGGCAAGGTCAGGCTGCCGCCCTCGTCGTCGGTGAGCGTGAGCGGGAACGAGGCCGTCGGCGCCGGCGAGGCCGAAGGTGCCGCCGGAGAGGCCGGCGTCGCGCTCGTCGCCGACGCGGTCGTCACGGAGCCCCCGGAGCCTGGGCTCGTCGTCGTACAGGCGGACAAGGCGAAGACCGCGGCGACGAGGATGACGGGGAGCCGATGGCTCGACCGCCCCAGGGCGAACGGAGCGATCCGGCGGGAGGGACGACGAAGCCCCTCGCTCATCTCGGAGGGAGGGGCCTGGGGGACGGTGCGCATCGAGTGCCTACCCTTTCTCTCGAAGGTTCGAGCACACCCCAGGGCCGGCGACCGGACTTCCGCCGCTCATTCGAGCGGCGGTCACCGTAGCGGGACTGTGCCGGAATCACACCGGCTTCGCGGCCGCTGGGGCGAGGTCTCAGATTGTCGCCGCCGAGCCTACCACGGGCCGCCTCGCCCGTCGGACGTCCTCCCTGGCGGGGCCCGTGGGCACGCCCCGAGCCGGTAAGTGCGCGTGAAGTGGCGCCTGCGACGATCGCGTCCTCGTCCTCGCCTTC
>VBHW01000254.1 GCA_005881055.1 Chloroflexota bacterium | reverse complement strand
GCGATCGCCCGGAGCCTCGGCTGCTCGTTCCGCCGGATCCAGTTCACGCCCGACCTGCTGCCCTCGGACGTGACGGGCCTCTCGATCTTCAACCAGAAGACCCACGAGTTCGAGTTCCGGCCCGGCCCGATCATGGCCCAGGTCGTCCTCGCCGACGAGATCAACCGGGCCACGCCGAAAACGCAGTCGAGCCTGCTCGAATGCATGGAGGAGCGCCAGGCGACGATCGACGGGACGACCCACAAGATGCCCGACCCCTTCATCGTCATCGCCACGCAGAACCCGATCGAGTACGAGGGCACGTTCGCCCTCCCGGAGGCCCAACTCGACCGATTCATGCTCCGGATCCGCCTCGGCTACCCCCAGCCGATCGAGGAGATCGTCATCCTCGACGAGCAGAAGCGGGAGCATCCGCTCGACGAGCTCGAGGAGGTCTGCTCGGTCGAGGAGCTCCGTGAGCTCCAGGCGGGCGTCCGCGAGATCTACGTCGACTCGACCGTCAGCGACTACATCGTCCGCCTCGTGAACGGGACGCGCTCGCATCCGGACGTGTACCTTGGCGCGTCGCCCCGCGGCTCGCTCGCGCTCTACCGCGCCGGCCAGGCGATGGCGGCGATGCTCGGCCGGGACTACGTCATCCCGGACGACGTGAAGCTCCTCGCCGAGCCTGCGCTCGCCCACAGGCTCATCATCAAGACGAGCTCGACGATCCACGACGTCCAGCCGGGCCAGGTCGTGCGCGAGCTTCTCGACACGACCGCCGTCGAGGGCATCCATCCCCAGGGTCGTGAAGCGTCGCCCCGGGCGCTGCGGACCGCGCGAGTCGGCGAGCCGGACTCGGCAGGCGTCGGACGCGACGGCGGCGCCTAGCCAACCGATCGGGATCGACGAAGCCGCGCGGGGTAGGGCAGCAGGGATGATCGGCCGATGATCCGCCGTCTCCAGGCGATCGCCATCGCCACCGTGCTCATTCTCGCCGCGTTCTCGACCGGCCTGCCCTTCCTCTTCTACCTGCTGTACCTCGCGGTCCTCGTCGTCGGCGGCAGCTACATCCTCACGCGCCTCGGCCTCGCCGACCTCGAGGCCGGCTACGCGGTCAACCAGCTCCACGGCCGCGTCGGCGACACGCTCCGCGTGACGTACACGCTGCGCAACGCCGGCCGGATCCCCAAGCCGTGGCTCGAGACGTACAACCCGACGAACCTCCCGGTCGGCCTGCCCGGACGTGCTCTCGCCCTCGGGCCGCGGGGCGAGCGCTCGTGGATCGTCAAGACCCCGCTGACGCGGCGTGGGCACTTCCGCATCGAGCCGCTCCAGATCCGGACCGGCGATCCGTTCGGGCTCTTCGAGGCGTCCGCCGCGGTGGGGCAGGGGCTGTCGCTCGTCGTCTACCCGCACGTCGAGCGGCTGCCGCTCTGGCGGCTGCCGGCCGCGAACATCGAGGGCAGCCATGCCGCCCCGGAGCGGACGCTCCAGACGACGCCGCTCGCGACGACCGTCCGTCCGTATGCCCCGGGCGACAGCTTCAACCGGATCGAGATCCAGGTGAAGGAGTTCGACCTCGAGCAGACGTCGGACGCATGGATCTTCCTCGACCTCGATCGCCGGGTCCAGGCGGGCCAGGGTGACGATTCGACCGTCGAGATCGGCGTCCGGGCGGCGGCTTCGATCGCCGACCGCGCGCTCCTCGAGAACAGGGCCGTCGGGCTGACGACGAGTGGACACCGCATTGCGATCGTGCCTGCAGACCGCGGCGGCCGCCAGCACCTGAAGATCATGCAGCTCCTCGCGGCCGTCGACGGCGACGGCACGTCGCAGCTCGCCGAGACGCTCGTCACGGGGCTGTCACGCCTCCGGCGCGGGATGACGGCGGTCGTCATCACTCCCTCCCTGGAGCGCAACTGGATCCGGCCGCTGGCGTCGCTCCGCTCGCGCGGCGTGGCCTGCGTCGTCGTCATCGTCGACCCGCAGTCGGCGCGGGCCGCCGCACCGGCCGGCGCCTTCGGTCGCGGCCCGCTCGACGGCAAGGCCGGTGTAGGAAGCGGGACCGCCGCCGGGGACGAGGAGCAGGCGCGCGCCGTCCGGGCGATGCGCCACGCCCTCGCGGAGTACGAGCTGAGCGTCAACTGGGTCGAGGCGAAGCGACCGCTCGCCGAGGTCCTCGTCGGATGAGTGCAGGGGCGGGCCTGCGCGGGCGGTCGGACGAGGGCCGCTGGCCGTTCCCGAAGTCCCCCGAGGAGGGTTGGCTGACGGTCATCCTCGTGTTCCTCCTCGTGCTACCCATCGCCTGGTCGATCGAGGACGCCCGCTGGGTCCTCGGTCGGCGGGAGCTGACGGACTTCCTGCCCTGGGCGGTCGTCGGCGGGGCCGCGTGGGGGATGGCCGGCGCGAAGGTGGGCTGGGGACGCTGGCGGACCCACGCGATCGGCGCCGTCATGGCCGCGCTCGTCGTGCCGATCCTCGTGGGATCCATCCTCGAGCCGTCGGGCGGGATCGCCGGCTGGTTCCTGGCGACGTCCGACTCGACCGTCGAGGCGATCCTCGACCTGACCGTGCGCAACCGCTCGGTCACGCAGCAGTACGGCCACTTCCTGCTCGTGCTCGGCCTGCTCGGCTGGGCGACGGGACAGTTCGCCGGCTTCGCAACGCTCGGGCACCGGAGGCCGCTCGGGGCGGTGTTCATCACGGGCCTCGTCCTCCTCGCGAACATGTCCGTGACGATCCGCCCCCAGCTCCCGTTCCTCGTCGTGTTCAGCATCGCGAGCCTGTCGCTCCTGGTCCGCCTCCACGCTGACGAGGAGCGGCTCGGCTGGCTCCGGCGGAGGATCGGCGATCCCGCGGCGGTCACCTCGCTCTACCTCCGTGGGGGCAGCGCGTTCGTCATCACGGCCGTCATCGGGTCCCTGTTCCTGACGAACGCGGCCGCGTCGGCCCCGCTCGCCGGGGCGTTCCGGAGCCTCGACCAGCAACTCATCGAGGTCGGCCAGTCCCTCCAGCGCTACCTGCCGTTCGGAGGGCCCGGGACGCGGCTCTCGGGCGACGCGTTCGGTCCGACGGCGACGATCTCGGGCCGCTGGGTCACCGACCCGACGCCGACGCTGCGGATCATCCTGCCGCCGGGCGACGACCACACCTATTACTGGCGGGCGTACGCCTACGACAGGTTCACGGGCACGGGCTGGAGCGTGTCCGAGAATGCCCGCGAGGATCGTGCGGCCGGCCAGTCGATCCTCGACGGGACGGGCGACCAGGTCCCGGATCCGACGGTCCGCCACCCGCTCTCGTTCACGGTCCAGTCGCTCGGCTACAGCGGCTCCGCCCTCTTCCTGCCGGATGCGGCCGGCAGCGTGAGTCTCGACACGCAGGTGACGCTCGTCGGGGCGCAGCACGAGTTCGGCGGGATCGAGGCGCGCGGGTCGTGGGACAGCTACCGCGCGACCTCGCTCGTGCCGACGCGGGGAGGGGAGGCCTTCACGGCGAACCAGCTCCGCGCCGCTGGCAACACGTACCCGGCCGACGTCCGCAGGCTCTACACGGTCGTGCCGCCCAACGCGATCGGACCGAACGCCCAGAAGCTCCTCGAGCGGATCCGCAAGGCGGCCGGCTCCGGCAACCCATACGACCTCGCCGCGACGGCCGAGCGGATCCTGCGCTCGAATGACTTCCAGTGGGACAACGACGTCAGCGACCTCGACTGCGAGTCGCTCAGCACCGTCGAATGCTTCGCGACCTACAAGCGCGGCCACTGCCAGTACTACGCGACGACGATGGCGATCCTGCTCCGCTCGGCGGGCGTGCCCACGCGACTGGCCATGGGCTACCTGCCCGGTTCTCGCGACCCGCACTCGAACGTCGAGACGATCCTCAAGAGCAACTCGCACGCCTGGGTCGAGGTGTACTTCCCGCGGTTCGGTTGGTATTCGTTCGACCCGACGGGCGGCAACCTGACCGAGCTGTCGCCGCTGCCGGCCGGGCGGCCGGTGCCGACGCCCTCGGCGTCCCCGCGGGCGAGCGGCGACACGGACACGGCCCCGGATCCCTTCCAGCGGCGCCCCGATACCGGCGCGGGCTCGACGTCAGGATCGACGCCCTCGGGCCCGGGCAGCGCGCCGTTCATCTTCCTCGCGATCCTCCTCGTGATCGCGGTCGGGGGAGCCGCGATCGCCGCCTACTGGCGCGGGCCCCGCAAGGCGGCGCCGCCGGACGCCGTGTGGTCGGGCGTGGCGCGCCTCGCGGGCCGGTTCGGGTGGGCACCCCGGCCGACGCAGACCCCGTATGAATACGCGTATGCCCTCGGCGAGGTCCTGCCGATCGCGCGGCCCGAGCTCCAGGTCGTGGCGGCCGCGAAGGTCGAGGTCGCCTACGGCCGGCGGATCCTCGACGACAATCGCCTGGCGACGCTCCGGAGCGCGCACCGCCGTCTCCGCCTCCTTCTCCTGCGCCTCGCCTTCCGGCGACCGGGCATCCGCGGCCGGAGGGGCACCGCCCGCTGAGCCGCTGACCGGGGGCGGCCGGGCACGATGCGACGAGTTGGGCGGCTGAACGTCCGGCGTTCCAAGGAGCATCGAGAGTCGCCGCAGCGCGCCGGTTGGCACACGGGCGGTTCCATCGGACGCTCCCCTGGCCACACGCGGGCTGTTTGGAACGTGCGCCGTTCCGAATAGCACGTCCAGATGCCCGTTGGATCACCCGGTGTTCAACGCAACCCGAGGAGCGCGAGCTCGACGCGGCGCGTTGGGGAC
>VBHW01000253.1 GCA_005881055.1 Chloroflexota bacterium | reverse complement strand
ACCATGGCGACGACCCTCGTGCGGATCGACCAGACGGCGGAGTGGAGCGTCCTCGAGCGTCACGCGGCCGAGGTCCGCGATCGGCACCTGCGCGAGCTCTTCGCGGCGGACCCAGGGCGCGGGACCCGGCTGACGGCCGAGGCTGCAGGCCTGTTCCTCGACTACTCCAAGAACCGGATCACGGACGAGACGCTGGCCCTGCTCGTAGCGCTCGCGAACCGGGCCGGCCTCCGCGATCGGATCGACGCGATGTTCCGCGGCGACCGGATCAACACCACCGAGGACCGGCCCGTCCTCCACGTTGCCCTGCGTGCGCCCGAGGG
>VBHW01000252.1 GCA_005881055.1 Chloroflexota bacterium | reverse complement strand
CGCCGGGCGCGACGCGCTCGTTGCCGGCTCCGTCGGTCCGCTGGGCTCCCCGACGCATGCCTCGGACGAGCGGGACCCAGCACGGATCCGCTCGGCGTTCCGGGAGCAGATCGACGGCCTCCTCGAGGGCGGCGCGGACATCCTCTGGCTGGAGACGTTCTCGGACCTCGAGACGCTCCTGATCGCCACCGAGGAGGCGCAACGTGCGGCCGACCTCCCCGTCGTGACGAGCCTGACCTTCGGCGAGGAGCTCTCCCTCCTCGACGGGACGACGCCGGATGCGGCCGCAGGGGTCCTCCTCGCCGCCGGCGTCGACGTCGTCGGCGTGAACTGCGGCGTCGGGCCCGAGGCGTGCCTCGACGCGCTCGAGCGGACGGGCAAGCCGACGCTCGAGACCTCGCGATCGATCCTCCCGAACGCGGGCCTGCCGCAGCGGATCGCCGGGCAGTTCGTCTACGCCGCGGGGCCGGAGTACTTCGGCGCCGTCGTCCCGCGGATGCTCGCCGCGGGCGCGCGGCTCATCGGCGGCTGCTGCGGGACGACACCCGCCCACACCGCCGCGATGCGGACCGCGCTCGACGCGATCGCGACGGCCGACGAGCGGCGCGCGAAGGCACGCGCGGACGCCGCGACCGCGGTCGCGCCGGCACGCCCGAGGTCCACCCTCGGCGGAGCGTCGCCGCGGGCCTCGCTCGTCGAGGCCGGTGGAGCCGCGGTCGGCGAGGCGCCGCCGCCGACCGGCCTGCTGGAGAAGCTGCGCGAGGGCCGGTTCGTCATCTCGGTCGAGATCGACCCACCGCGCTCCATCCGCATCGAGCGGACGATCGAGGCCGCCCGCCTCCTCCAGGCCGCAGGCGTCGACGTCGTGAACGTCAGCGATTCGGCGATGGCCCGGGTCCGGATGGGCGCGATGGCGGTCGCGTTCGGCATCCAGCACGACCTCGACCTCGAGTGCCTCGTCCACTTCACGACGCGCGACCGGAACCTCATGGCGATCGAGTCCGAGCTCCTCGGCGCACATGCGCTCGGCGTCCGCAACATCATCGCCCTGACCGGGGACCCGCCACGCGTCGGCGACTACCCGACGGGCACGGGCGTCTGGGACGTCGACTCGATCGGGCTCATCGAGATCCTGACCCGCCTCAACCGGGGCGAGGACCAGGCCGGGTCCCCGATCGGCCAGCGGGCCGGGTTCACGATCGCGTGCGCGCTCGACCCGACGGCAGCCGACCAGATGACCGAGTGGGACCGCCTGGAGCGCAAGATCGAGGCCGGGGCGCACCTGATCATGACGCAGCCCCTCTACGGCATGCGCCAGGTCGAGGCGATGCTCACCGAGAGCCGGCGGCGCTTCGGGGCGGATGGCTTCCCGCTGCCCGTGCTCCTCGGGGTCCTGCCGCTCGTGAGCGCGCGACACGCCGAGTTCCTCCACAACGAGGTGCCCGGGATCACGATCCCCGACGAAGCACGCGAGGCGATGCACGCGGCCGGCGAGCGGGGTGCGGACGTCGGGCTCGAGCTCGCGCAGCACTTGCTCACTGAGGCCGCGCCGGCCGTCCAGGGCACATACCTCATGCCGAGCTTCGGCCGCTACGAGCAGAATGCCGAGCTCGTGCGCCGACTGCGCTCCGAGCTGCCGACCCGGCAAGCCGGCACAACCACTGAGCCCGGGGCACGAGCCGCCACCAGAGCCGCGACGTGAGCCGCGCGATGGCCCGGCCGGGGTGGATCGCGGTGCTCGGCGCCGCAGGAGCCGCCGCCGGAGCCGCAACGGTCGCGGCCGCCCTCATCCTCGCGCTCCTGCCGGCGCCGGCGCGGAGTGCCGGGCCGCCGTTCCCACCGCCGGTGACGGGCCAGCGCGTGTACGACACGGCCGAGGTGCTGTCGGCGCAGACGATCGCGAACGCGGAAGCCACCATCAGGACGATCGAGGAGCGGACGGGCGTCCAGATCGTCGTGTACACGCAGGTGAAGCCGGAGAGCGACACGCCGGAGCTCGCCCAGGCCGATGCCGACGCGCTCGGGACGCAGTGGGGCGTCGGCCGCCGCGGCTTCGACGACGGACTGGTCATCCTCTTCGACCTC
>VBHW01000251.1 GCA_005881055.1 Chloroflexota bacterium | reverse complement strand
GCGCTGCAGCCGCAGCGCCGTCGGTCGCGATCGCCGGCCCGGCCTCGCAGGCTCCCCAGTCCGCGGCACCGTCGAAGACGCCCAAGCCGACGCCGACGCCGACTTCGGCCCCGTCACCGACCCCGACTCCGACGGCCTCCACGTTCTTCGGCTGCGCGCCGTCGACCGTCGACGCGACGTACGCCCAACCCGGCGTGGCCTCGTTCTTGGGAGCGCCGGCGGTCGGCTGCAACATCACCCTCGCGGGCGGCGGCTTCTATCGCGACTTCGCGGGCGGCTCGATCTACGTGGCGCCCGGCGCCACCGCCGGCTTCGCCCTCCAGACGAACATCCGCGACTACTGGCGCGGCCTTGGCGGGGCGACGAGCCCGCTCGGCTATCCCACGGGCAACGCCGCGCCGCATGCGAACGGCGACGGCGGCTGGTCGGCCGTGTTCCAGCACGGCCGGGCGAACTGGAACCCGGCGACCGGCGGGACGAACTGCGTCGGCACGGCGTGCTTCGTGATCCTGTTCCCCACCTTCGAGCTGAAGACATTCGCGCCGATCATCATCGGCCCGTGAAGGCCTCGCTCAGGAGCGAGCCGCCCCTGCGGCGTGGATTGCCGGGATGACCTCCGCGCCGTACACCTCGAGGGTCTGCTCCTCGTCGCCGTTCATGAGGTAGAGGTTGAACTGGTCGACGCCGGCGTCGGCCAGCTCGCGCAGCTTCGCGACGTGCTCGTCCACCGAGCCGAGGACGCAGAACCGGTCGGTCACCTCGTCACCGACGAACGCCGCGTTGGTCGATCCGACCTCCGCGTGGTGGTGGTAGTCGTACCCGCTCCGGTCGCGGACGTAGCCCGTCAGTGCCTCGGGCAGCTCGTCCCGTGGGTACTTGTTCACGAGGTCGACGACGTGGTTGCTCACGAGCGCAGGGAACCAGCGCGTCCGCTCGCGACAGTCGTCGAGGTCGCCGACGTGGGCCGGCGCAGCGGACTGGACGCGGATCGACGTCGGATCCCGCCCGGCCGCGGCCGCCGCGGCGCGCACCTGGCCGACGAACCAGCGCACGAGGTCCGGATCGGCCAGCTGGAGGATCACGCCGTCCGCGACCCGTCCGGTCATCGCAAGGGCCATCGGTCCGTATCCGGCCACCCAGACCGGCAGCTTCCACTTGCCGGTCCACGGCAGCTGGAGCTCGGTGCCCTCGTACTCGACCGCCCGGCCCTCCACGAGGTCGCGGATGACGACGATCGCCTCCTCGAGACTCGCGATCGTCGTCGGGGGCTTGCCGAGGACGCGCCGCGCCGAGTCGCCCCGCCCGATGCCGAGGTCCATCCGGCCGCCGGACAGCTCGTTGAGCACCGCGAGCAGGGAGGCGGTCACCGAAGGCTCGCGCGTGGCCGGGTTGGTCACGCACGTGCCGAGGCGCATCCGGCTCGTCGATTGGGCCATGAGGGTGAGGAGCGGGTACGGGTCGCGCCAGAGGACGTGCGAGTCGAACAGCCAGCCGTGCTCGAACCCCGCCGCCTCGGCCTGGCTGGCGAGGGCGGTCGTCCGTTCGAGCGTGTGGTCGGGCTTGAGCGTGAACCCGAACTGCATGGTGCCGACTCCCAGGGCTGACGGGCGAGGGCCCTACGGCATCACGAGGTCTTCGTACATGTCCGGCCGGCGATCGCGGAAGAACTGCCAGGTCTGGCGGACCTCCTGGATCTTGTCGAGGTCCATGTCGCGAACGAGCAGCTCCTCCTCGTGGGCGTCGCCGACGTCGCCGATGAACTGGCCGCGCGGGTCGCAGAAGTAGCTCTGGCCGTAGAAGTCGTCGTCGCCGATGTCCTTCTCGATGCCGACGCGGTTGATCGTGCCGACGAAGTAGCCGTTCGCGACCGCGTGGCTCACCTGCTCGATCCGCCACAGGTACTCGCTCAGGCCGCGTGACGTCGCGCTCGGGATGAACACCATCTCGGCGCCGTTGAGGCCGAGGGCCCGCGCCCCCTCCGGGAAGTGCCGGTCGTAGCAGATGTACACGCCGACCTTGCCGACCGCGGTCTCGAAGACCGGGTAGCCGAGGTTCCCCGGGCGGAAGTAGTACTTCTCCCAGAAGCCCTTGACGTGGGGGATGTGGGTCTTGCGGTACTTGCCCAGGTACGAGCCGTCGGCGTCGATCACCGCGGCGGTGTTGTAGTAGATCCCCGACGCTGTGTCGTCTTCCTCGTACATCGGGACGACGAGGACCATGCCGGTCTGCTTC
>VBHW01000259.1 GCA_005881055.1 Chloroflexota bacterium | reverse complement strand
CGATCCAGCCGAACGTCGCCCTCGACGCGGGCGCCGGGCACGACCTCGTGCATCCGGTTGAGCGTGCGCAGGAACGTGCTCTTGCCGCAGCCGGACGGCCCGATGATCGCCGTGACGGCATTCGGCCGGATCCGCAGGCTCACGTCCCGGACGGCTCGGAACGCCCCGTAGTAGACGTTGACGTCCTCGACCTCGAGCGCACCGGTCGCGGCCGTGGCCCCGGACTCACCGGTCGCCTGCAGCGCACTCGGCTCATGGGCACCAGGTTCCGCCGCCATGAGGGGCACCCGATGGGTCACCACGGTTGGCGGCTGCGTCGCGAACCCGGGCTGGAAGTCGTCTCCTTCATCGGGTGCGCCGGCCGACCGACCGCGCACGGACGAGGATGTTGATGACGAGCACGAAGGCCAGCAGCAGGAGGGCGGCGCCCCACGCCTGCTTGTTGAGGACCGGATACGGCTGGCGGGCGTTCACGAAGATGAAGATCGGCAGGGCGTCCATCGGCTTGCCGAAGTCTCCTACGTTGACGAGACGACTGCCCAGCGCGGTGAAGAGGAGCGGCGCGGTCTCGCCGGCGGCGCGCGCGACGGCGAGCATCACGCCGGTGAGGATGCCCCCGAGGCCCGTCCGCAGGACGATCGACAGGACCGTCCGCCAGGCCGGGACGCCGAGAGCGAGCGACGCCTCGCGAAGCGAGACGGGGACGAGACGGACGATCTCCTCCGTCGTGCGCATGACGACCGGGATCATGAGGAGGGCGAGCGCGACGCTCCCGGCGAACGCGTTGAACTGGCGGAAGGGGAGCACGAGGAACGTGAAGACGAAGATCCCCATGAGGATCGACGGGATGCCGACGAGGACGTCCGCGGCGAAGCGAACGATGGTCGCCGACCTGCGGCCCCCGAACTCCGCGACATAGACCGCCGCGAGGATGCCGACGGGCACGGCGAGGACGGTCGCGACGCTCACCATCTGGAGCGAGCCGAGGATCGCGCCGACGGCCCCGCCGCCGGTCCCGAGGGCGCGCGGCGGCTTAGTGAGGAGGTCGATGCTCAACCCGGCCGCCCCGTTGACGACGACGAACCCGATGACGGCGAAGAGCGGGATGATCGCGACCACCGCCGCGGCGAGGCAGAACCCGCGGAGCACGCGGTCCGTCAGCGCCCTGCGCCGGTCCGCCCGAGAACGGACGAGGAGCCGGGGCATCGGGGTGGTCGCGACGGTCATCAGTCAGCCCGCCGACGCCAGGCCGCCACCGTCGCCGGCCACTCGCCGGACGAGCAGGCGGGCGATGACGTTGAGGGCGATCGTCATCGCGAGCAGGGTGAGCCCGAGCGCGATGAGGCTCGACGTCTGGAGTCCGATCGAGGCCTCATTGAACGTCGTCGCGATCTGCGACGAGATCGTCTGGCCCTGGTCGAAGAGGCGGGTCGGGATCTGCGGGTTGTTGCCGATGACCATCGTCACCGCCATCGTCTCGCCGAGCGCCCGGCCGAGTCCGAGGATCAGCGCCCCGATGATCCCCGACCGGGCGAACGGGACGACCGCCCGGGCCACCGTCTCCCAGCGCGTCGCACCGAGGGCGAGCATCGCCTCGCGCTGGCTCTCCGGCACTGCCCGGAGGACCTCGCGCGAGATCGAGACGATCGTCGGCAGCACCATGATCGCGAGGATGATCCCGGCGGCGAAGATGCCGACGCCGAACGTCGGGCCCGCGAAGAGGGGGATGACCGTCCCCACGGTGTTCGCGAGCCAGTCCTCGATGGTCGAGCGGAGGACGGGGCTGAGCACGAACACGCCCCACAGGCCGATGACGACGCTCGGGATCGCGGCGAGGAGCTCGACGAGGAAGCCGAGGGGCACGGCGAGCCAGGCCGGCGCGAGCTCGGCGAGGAAGATCGCCGTCGCGACGCCGATCGGCGCGGCGATGACCATCGCCAGGGCCGCAGTGACGAGCGTGCCGACGACGAACGGCAGGGCCCCGAAGACGCCTGCGACCGGGTCCCATGTCGTCCCCGTGAGGAACGACAGCCCGAACGTCTGCCACGTCAGGCGCGAGCTGACGATGAGCAGCCCGGCGATGGCGACGAGGACGACGATGATCGCCGCGGCGAACAGGCGCGTGCTGCCGCGGAAGACCGAGTCCGCGAGTCGCGAACCCCGGGCCCTGCGGGCGCTGAGCGAGGTCACTCGACGTGCCTCCCGGAGCGTCTCGGTAGAGTGCGCAGGCCCGGCGGCCGGATGGCGAGCCGGGCCTGCGCGTCGGGATCCGGTCCGAGCCCCGGACCCGTGGGAATGTCGCTCGGGACTACGGCCAGATCGGATTTCCGCCCGACGTGATCGCGTGGAGCTCGGTGAGCGACTTCTGCTGCACGGGTGCCGGCAGAGGCGCGAACCCGAGATCCTTCTCCAGGCCCTGCCCGTCGTTCAGCGCCCACGCAATGAAGGCGACGATCGACTGGGCCTTGTCCTTGTCCTTGATGTCCTGGTAGACGAGCAGGTAGGTGTACGAGGCGATCGGATAGGTCGTGGCGCCCTTGCCGTTGATGATCGGCGCCTGGCGGAAGTCCGCCGGGAAGGAGCCCACCGCCGCCTCGGCTGCCGCGGTCACCCCGTCCGTCGAGCCGGCCACGAAGGCGCCGTCGGCGTTCTTCACGAGTGCCGACGTGAGGCCGGCCTGCGTCGCGTACTGGAGCTCCACGTACCCGACGGCACCGACGGTGTTCTTGACGCCGCCGGCAACCCCGTCATTGCCCTGCGCGCCCTGGCCGGTCGGCCACTTGACTTCCTTGCCCGCCCCGACCTTCGAGTGCCAGTCCGGGCTCACCGTGTCGAGGTAGGTCGTGAAGGCGTTCGTCGTACCCGAGCCGTCGGACCGGTGGACGACGAGGATCGCCTGGTCGGGCAGGATCACGCCGGCGTTGTTCGCCGCGATCTTCGGGTCGTTCCACTTCGTGATCGTACCGAGGAAGATGCCGGCGATGGCGTCCGCGTCCAGCTGGAGCTTCGTGAGCCCCGGGACGTTGTAGATGACGACGACGGCTCCGAGAGCCGTCGGGATGTGGAGCATCTTGCTCCCGCTCGGCAGCTTGCCGAGCTCGTCGTCCTTCATCGCGGCGTCAGAC
>VBHW01000244.1 GCA_005881055.1 Chloroflexota bacterium | reverse complement strand
CGGAGCATCGCCAGCGTCGCGCTCACGATCGCGAGGCGTGCGGCGAGGTCGAGGACCTCGAGGGGGACGCTGAGATCGCTCGGCTGGATGCCGAGCGGCGGATCGAAGGCCAGCCAGGCGCCCACGTTGCCGAGGAGCTCCTCGAGGTCGCTGGCGGGCCCGCCCGGATCGTTCGCCGTCGACGGGTCGAGGAGGACCGACTCGACCGCGACGAGGAGCGCGCCGAGGACCACCAGGGCGACGAGGCGCCGCCGCCATCGCATCGGCGTCCGCGCGCGATACCGGAGGCGATCGGCGAGCAGCCCGAGCAGGCAGACGGCGGCGAGGGCGGCCCCGATCGGATGGCGGAAGGTCAGGAGCTGGGCGAGCCCACCGGCCGCGAGGATCCCGACGCCCAGGACCCACGCGAGACGCTTCTGCCGGGCGATGCCGGCGGCGAGGGCGACCAGTGCGACGGCAGCCGCCAGGAGGTCGAATGGGTCGGCGCCGGTCGGGTCGACCGGCAGGACCGCGTCCAGCAGGTCGCCCATCCACGTCACGCCGAGCGCGACGAGTACGGCACTCACGGCGGCGGCCACGAGCACGAACGCGACGAGGCGCGACAGCAGTCCGGTCATCCGGCGGCCCCCGATCATCCGCTGGCCCCGAAGACGCCCAGGGAGACCTGGCGCGCCGCGACGAGGCGCAGCGCGAGCGGCAGGATTGCTCGGGCGCCGTTCCACGAGTGCCCGAGGCGGGTCGGGAACAACGCCTCCGGAACGCCGGCCTGGTCGAGCACCTGGGCGAACTCGAGCATCTGGTTGCCGAACACGTGGCCTGCCGGATCGGCCTCCATGACGACGAACAACCGGCGGCGGAGCGCCACCGCGATGCCGTCGACCCGGAGCATCGGCGACTGCGTTCGCTCGTACGCCGGGTCCTGGCCGAACACGAGGTCGGCGCCGATCGTCTCCGAGCTCGGCAATCCCGCGATGAAGTAGCCGCTCAGCGAGATCGCGTTCGAGAAGAGGTCCGGGTGGTGCGTGATGAGGGACACCGCGCAGTAGCCGCCCCTGGACGAGCCCATGACGGTCCGCGCGGCCGGCGTCGCGATCGTGCGGAAGGTCGCATCCGCCCACGGCACGAGGGTCTTCGCGACGTAGCGATCGAACCACTCGCGGCCGTCCCGGCTGTCGGAGCACTCCGGGTCGACGTACGGTCCGCCCGCGGACGAGGCAAACACGACGATCATCGGCGGCAGGTCGCCGCTGGCGATCAGCCCGTCCATCGTCGTCGTGAAGTCCATGCCCCGATCCCACGTCTGGCGGTTGTACGGGACCGAGTACACGACGGGATAGCGGCGCGTCGTGTCGGTGTCATACCCCGGCGGCAGGTAGACCTCGACCTGCGCGCGGTTGGGGCCCGTCCACGGCGGCGGCAGGGTCGCCTCGACGGAACGGCTCACCCCGGATGACGGATCGGAGCTCCAGGGCGCCCCCACGGCCAGGACGCCAGGCGTCACGAGCGAGCCGCGAATCGGCCCGGCGACGAGGTCGGCC
>VBHW01000246.1 GCA_005881055.1 Chloroflexota bacterium | reverse complement strand
CGTCGGTGATCGCCCGTCCCGCCACCTCGACGATGAGGTCGCCCTCGACGATGCCGGCACGCCGCGCCGGGCTGTCGTCGTCGACGCCACGCACGAGGAGTCCGTCGCGCTCCGGCAGGCCGACCGAGCGGCGGAGCCGCCGAGCCACGTGCGCCGGAGCGACCGCGACTCCGAGCCGGGGGCGCTCCGGGGACTCGCCACGGCCGAGCGCGTCGATCCGGCGGCGCAGCTCCGCATCCGCCGGAAGCGCGAGATAGAAGCCCTCGCCGAGCCGGTTCGTGTTCAAGCCGAGGAACCGCCCCTCGGCATCCAGGATCGGGCCGCCGGACGAGCCGGGGGCGAGCGGGGCCGTGTGCTCGACGCTCCCCGAGATCTGACGTCCGCCGGGGCCGCGGAACGCCCGGGCGACCGCCGAGACCGTGCCGAGGGTGACCCGGGCGGGTCCGTTCGGCGAGGCCGCCGCCCCGAACACGACCGAGCCCGTCGACAAGGCGTCGCCCGCGCCCCACTCGACGGGGGTTGCCTTCGCGCCGTCGACGCTGATGACCGCGAGGTCGCCGTCGACGTCAACGCCCGCGAGGGACCCGACGACGGACGTCCCGTCGGCGAACCGGACGGTGACCTGGTCGCCGCGCACGTTGTGGGCGTTCGTGAGGACGCGTCCCTCGCCGATGACGACCCCCGACCCGCGCTGCCGCGACCCGATCCCGACGACCGACCTGCCGGCAACGGTTGCGACGCGCTCGACTGCCACCTGGAGTTCCTCGATTGCGCTCATGTGTGCTCCTGCCCTCGCCTGCTTCTGGTTGCTGGGTTCCACGGTAACTTGCGACTTGCAAGTTACTACCTACTACGACGGCTGGCAAGTCCCGATACCATGAGGCCCGAGATGCCTCCGATCACGACCTCGCAGGACCAGGCGCCGTCCCCGCTCGGGGCCGCCCTCGAGCGCGTCGGCGACCGCTGGAGCCTGCTGCTCGTCGAGGCCCTCCTCGACGGGTCGCGGCGGTTCAACGAGCTGCTCGACGCACTGCCGGGGATCGCCCCGAACATCCTCACGGACCGGCTGCGCCGGCTCGAGCGGGAGGGCATCGTCATCGGCACGCCGTACTCGCACCGGCCGCCGCGCATGGAGTACACGCTCAGCGCCGACGGGCGCGACCTCGCCGGCGCGCTCCGACTCCTCACCGACTGGGGCGCCCGCCGCGCGGGGCAGGACGTCGAGCCGCACGAGCCCCTCCGCCACGCCCGCTGCGGAACCCCGCTCGAGGCGCGCTGGTACTGCCCGACGTGCAGCCAGGCCGTCGCCGACCGGGAGGCGCCCGACACGAGAGCGGTCTAGCGCCCGTCAGACGCGTCAGATTCTCTCCTCGCGGGCGTTAGCCGCAACGCCGCCGGGGCGTCACGCTCGAAGCGGGGGCCACCTGCCCGCCACCGACGGCAAATGGCGCCGTCGAGCGACGAAATCTGCGATAACGCCCACAGCCACGCCATTTGGCGCCGTCGACGGCTGGATCGGAGTCGAGCGCGGGCCTCGTGCCCTCGCTGCCGTAGAGTTTGGCACGGAGCGACGTCCGGCGGCGGCCGAACAGGTGCGGAGGCGGAAGCGGATGGATCTCGGGCTGGATGGCCGGCGGGTGCTCGTCGGCGGGGCGAGCCGGGGACTGGGGGCGGCGATCGCGGAGGCCCTGGTGGGAGAAGGCGCCCGGGTCGCGCTCGTCGCACGTCCGTCGAGCGACCTCAGGGAGTTGGCGACGTCCCTCGGGGCGGTCGAGGTCGGCGTGGACCTCGCCGACGAGGGCGGTCCCACGGCCGCTGTCGAACGGGCGGTCGAGGCGCTCGGCGGCCTCGACGGCCTCGTCGTGAACTCCGGCGGCCCACCGGCGGGGACGTTCGGGCAGGTGGACGACGCGACCTGGCAGCGCGCGATCGACGGAACGCTCATGAGCGCCATACGGCTGGTGCGCGCCGCCGAGCCGGCGCTCGCGAATGGGCGGGATCCGGCGATCCTCGTGATCCTCTCGTCGTCGGTGCGCGAGCCCATCCCCGGCCTCGTCACGTCGAACGCCCTCCGTCCGGCCGTGGCCGGACTCATCAAGACGCTCGTCGCGGAGATCGCGCCCATCCGGATCAACGGCATCGCGCCCGGGCGGATCGATACCGCCCGTATCCGCACCCTCGACCGCGATCGGGCCGCCGCCGACGGGACGAGCGTCGAGGAGGTCCAGGCCGCGACGAGGGCACGGATCCCCCTCGCGCGCTATGGCGACGCCGCCGAGGTCGGCCGCGTCGCCGCGTTCCTCCTCTCGCCGGCCGCGTCGTACGTCGACGGCGTCGTCCTGCCGGTCGACGGCGGCATGATCCGATCCCTGCCGTGAGCGCCTGGCGGCCGAGCGGCGTCGTGAGCGTCCTGCCGACGGCGTTCCATGACGACGGATCGCTGGACGTGGCGGGCACCGGGGCCCTCGTGCGGGCCCATGTCGCCGCCGGCGTCGACGGGATCACCGTGCTGGGCGTCATGGGCGAGGCAGCCGAGCTCGCGGAGGACGAGCGGGACCGGGTGGTCGAGGTCGTCGTGCGTGCGGCGGACGGGCTGCCGGTCGTCATGGGCATCAGCGGCGCGACGCCCGATGCGGTGGCATCTCGCGCGCGACGTGCGAGCGGGACCGGCGTGATGGCCGTCATGGTCAGCCCCGCGGCCTCCGTGTCGCTCCGTGACGCCGTGGAGTCGGCCGCGACCGGAGGGTTGCCGATCGTCGTCCAGGACTACCCGGCCGGCAGCGGGGTCGCCGTGACGCCGGCGGAGCTCGTCGCCGCGGCGGATGCCCAGCCGCTCGTGGCGGGCGTGAAGGCGGAGGCGCCGCCGACGGCGGGCGCGATCGCCGAGCTCCATCGTCTCCGGCCGGGGCTCGCGGTCATTGGCGGGCTCGGCGGCCTCTTCCTGCCGGACGAGCTGCGGGCCGGCGCGACCGGGACGATGACG
>VBHW01000245.1 GCA_005881055.1 Chloroflexota bacterium | reverse complement strand
CACCACGCCGATGGCGGTCGCGACCCCGATCCACTGGATGGCGGTGGCCACGGCGAGGGACGCCCCGGCCGCGTAGGCGATGGCGCCGGCCGTGTAGTTGTGCGGTGTCGTGACGGGCGCGCTCACCCGCCCGAGGATCGCGGCATAGTCGACCCACGTGCGCGGCCCGGTGACGACCGTCGCGATCGCGGCGGCGGCCAGGAGGATGAGGGCGCCGATGACGACCGCCCGTCGCCGTCCGGTCACGAATGCCCAGCCGAAGAGGAGGGCCGGCTGGACCTTGACGATCGTCCCCGCGGCGGTCGCCAGGGCGAGCGGCAGGGGCCGGTCGCGCCAGCGCCAGCCGGCCGCGAACGCCAGGAACAGGAGCGGGCCGACCTGGCCGAGCTTGAGCGAGTAGAGGAACGGCCACGACAGCCCAGCGAGCAGGATCGTGGCCCATTGCACCGGGCGGCTCACCGGCATCAGCAACGCCCCGCCGACGAGGGCGACGGCGAGGAGCGCAGTCCAGATGGGCGCGCCCAGTGCGGCCGGGAGCCACGTGAACGGGATCATCGCCAGCGCGAACGGCGGCGGGTAGAGGTAGATCGCGAACGGCCCCGCGACGTCGACTGCCGGATCGTACAGGGGCTGCCCGGCGAGGAGGCGCCCGGCGGCGCGGACGTACGCCTCGTAGTCGTAGCCGAGCGTCGAGCCGGCCGCCCAGGCGATCGCCACGCTCGCCCCGGCGAACACCAGGACGGCGACGATCGGCAGTGCGGCGCGGAGCGTGGTGCGAGCCTCCACGAGCGGTCAGCCGCCCGAGCGCGGCGATCGGCGATGGAGGAGCGGGATGCGCAGCACGTCCCACGCGACCCGCGCGGCAAGGCGCGGCGTCGCGCGCATCCGGGAGCCCCGCCGGTCGTACCAGCGGATCGGCACGACCGCGATCCGGTAGTCGCGCTGGCGGGCGAGGAAGATGAGCTCGACGTCGAACACGATGCTGGTGATCCGCTGCACGCGGAAGAGCTCGTGCGCCGCCTCGCGCGTGAATCCCTTGAAGCCGCACTGGGTGTCCTGGACGTCACCGACGACCCATGCGGACGCGAACGCATGGAAGGCCTTGCCCAGCAGCCGGCGGTAGAGCGGCTGCGTGCCGCGCATGTCCGACCCGTCCGGCTGGATCCTGCTCCCGAGCGCCACGTCGGCCTCTCCCAGCGCCTGGACGAGATGGGGAATCTGGTCCGGTGGCGTCGCCATGTCCGCGTCGGCGAAGATGATCAGGTCGCTCTCGGCGGCGAGCATTCCCGCCCGGACGGCCGCGCCCTTCCCGCCGTGGGGCACCGAGATCAGCTCCAGCTGGGCTCGGCTCCCATCGGTGGCGACACGCGCCTCGGGTCTATCGCACACGAGCGACACGGTCGCGTCGGTGCTGCCGTCGTCGACGACGAGGACGCGCGTGTCCTCGGGCAGGAGCGCCGATCCGAGCGCGCTCTCGCGTCCACGCTCACCGCGTCGACGGAGGTACCCGAACAGGTCGTCGAGCGCCGGTCCGATCCTCGCTGCCTCGTTGTAGGCCGGCAGGACGATCGTCAGCGCGCGCTGGTGCATCGGCCAGAGTGTACGTGGCGGGGCAGTCGCGGCGGCGCGCCCGCGGAGTACTCTCGGGTGAGTTCCACGAGGCATCCCGCGCGAGGCATCATCCCGGCCATGGTTCTCTTCCGCTCCGACGAGGATGCCGCCCCGGATCGGCGGAGGTTCGTCCGGCGCCTCGTCGTCGTGGCATCGCTGACGGTCATCGGCGTCGAGATCGCCGCCCTCGCGATCGGCTGGATCGCCTGGCGTGACCGGATCCCCCTCGGCCTCGACTGGCTCGGCTACCGCGCGGGTGTCGAGCGGCTGTTCGCGACCGGCACCCCGTATGCCGCGTTCGAGCTGGCCGGTCCGTTCACCCCCGAGCATCTCGACTTCATCCACCCGCCGAACGCGTTGTTCCTCTTCGCGCCCTTCGCCGCCCTGCCGACGCCGCTTGACTTCGTCGCGTGGGACGCGATCCCGCTCGCGATCCTGGGC
>VBHW01000257.1:3024-3460 GCA_005881055.1 Chloroflexota bacterium | reverse complement strand
GCTCGATCCGCAGCCGCATGCCGCGACGGCGTTCGGGTTGTTGACGGTGAACCCCGCCCCCATGAGCGTATCGACGTAGTCGATCTCGGACCCGCGGAGGAGGTCGATGCTCTTGCCGTCGACGTACACCCGGACCCCGTTCGCCTCGAGGAGCTGGTCGTCCTCGGTGGGGGCGTCCTCGATCATCATCCCGTAGCGGAAGCCAGAGCAGCCACCGCTGTACACGTAGACCCGCAACCCGATATCCGGGCTCGTCTCCTCGGCCGTGAGCTCGCGAAGTTTCGTGGCGGCCGCGTTCGTCAGGCTCAGCGGCGTCGGCATGAGCGTGGGCTGGGCTGCTGGCTGGGGGGTCTGCTCCGCTTCGAGCATCGTGTGTGCGTCCTCCTTCGGAGGCGTCCGTGTCGGCATTCAGCCGGGTCAGCACGCTTCGCACGCT
>VBHW01000257.1:0-2935 GCA_005881055.1 Chloroflexota bacterium | reverse complement strand
TGGGCGCGGGTGACGGCGCGGGCATAGGCGCGTGAGTGGAACGGCCCGCGTTCCAACGGGCACCTGGCTGGGACCAGAACGGGGTCAGTGGAACGCGCGGCGTCCCAAACGACCCGAATCGCGCTTGATGGAACGCTGGGTGTTCCAGTTGAGCTGCGCGAGGCGCGCCGAGCGTCCGTTGGATCGCCCGATGTTCATCGATCGAGCAGCTCTTGGGGCGTGTGGATCCCCAAGCGACCAACGGAGCCAGCGCGGGCGTTCGAATGGTGCGCCTGCCACCCCATCTGACCATCGACAAGCCCGAACTGGCTCAAATGGGGACCGTGGTGCACCAACCGACCGGCAGCTTGGTCGCTTGGGGTATGTGAGTCCCCACAGCCGAGTCCCCACCGGCCGGGTCCCTACCGGCCGAGTCCGCACTGGTTGATCCTGGGGCTGTGGCGTCCCCAACGGACAACCGGAATGCCACTCGGCCGTCGTTTGGTGTGCACGCGTCACCAATCGGCACCCGGGCGGCCCGATTCCGGCCAGACGGGGACTGTGGCACGCCATTCGGCCGGAAGCGTCGTCGGTTGGGGCTGTGGCGTCCCCAAAGTCGTCGCGACCCTGGCCCCAGCGGAGCCGAGCGCCCGAGGCCGCTCTATTCGTCGATACGCTCGACCACCGTCGCGATGCCCTGGCCCACGCCGATGCACATCGTCGCGAGCCCGTAGCGGCCGCCGGTCCGGCGCAGCTCGTGGACCAGCATCGTGATCAGCCGGCCGCCGCTCATCCCCAGCGGGTGCCCCAGCGCGATGGCGCCGCCGTTGACGTTGACCTTCGCCGGATCGAGCCCGAGCTCGTCGATGCAGACGAGCGACTGCGACGCGAAGGCCTCGTTGAGCTCGACGAGGTCGAGGTCGGCGGCCGAGATGCCGGCACGCTCGAGGGCCTTGCGGCTGGCCGGCACCGGCCCGATGCCCATGACCGCGGGGTCGACCCCCGCCACGGCCGTCGAGACGATGCGCGCGAGCGGCCGCAGGCCGAGGCTCCCAGCTGTCTTCGCCTCGGCGAGCAGCACGGCCGAGGCACCGTCGTTGATGCCGGAGCTGTTCCCGGCCGTCACGGTGCCCCCCTCGCGGAACGCCGGCCGCAGACGGGCGAGCGCCTCGGCTGACGTATCGGCCCGGGGATGCTCGTCGCGCGCAACCACGACCGACTCGCCCTTCACCCCAACAACCGTGATCGGCACGATCTGCTCGTCGAACCGCCCGGCCTCGATCGCCGCGACCGCGTTCCGGTGGCTCGTGAGCCCGAATGCGTCCTGCCGTTCGCGCGCGACGTTCCACTGCTCGGCGACGTTCTCGCCCGTCTCGCCCATCGAGTATGGGTAGTGCCGCGCCGCGAGCGCCGGGTTCGTGAAGCGCCAGCCGAGCGTCGTGTCGGCCATCTCGCGAGGGCCGCGCTCGTAGCCGGCCTCCGCCTTGAGCTGAACGTACGGCGCCCGCGTCATCGACTCCACGCCACCGCCGATGAACACGTCGCCGTCGCCCACCTGGATGGCGTGGGCCGCCGAGTTGATCGCCTGCAGCCCGCTCCCACAGAGCCGGTTGACGGTCAGCCCGCCCACCTCGACCGGTAGGCCCGCGAGCAGGACCGCCATGCGGGCGACGTTCCGGTTGTCCTCGCCGGCCTGGTTGGCGCAGCCGAGGATGACGTCCTCGATGCGCGACGGGTCGATCCCCGAGCGGTCCACGACGGCTCGCAGTACCGCCGCGGCGAGATCGTCAGGTCGGACGCGCGCGAGTGCACCCCCGTACCGACCGATCGGCGTCCGGACGGCGGCGATGATCCACGGGTCGCGCAGCGACCGCGAGAGGTCGCGGGTCATCGCCAAGCGCGGGCCGCCCTACGGCAGCGCGGACAGCGCTGGCCCGGCCAGATCGTCGCTGGGTGCCTCGATCGCAAAGATCGTGTCGCCCTTGACATAGAAGTACGTGATGTCGCCGCTGCCGTCGTCGATCTTCGTGACCGCCTTGCCGCCCACGTTGACCTGGGTCGACTGGCCGCCCGAGTCGCTCGCGGCCGCGAGGAGGAACGCCTGGATGATGAGCTGGTTGGCGCCGGTGAGACGGAAGGCGGCCGCGGACACCTTGCACGTCGAGCCATCCGGGGGCTCCGCGACGGCGACTGCGCCGGTGCCCAGGCCCGCGAAGACCGCGGCATAAGGGTTGGCGCTCGCGTCCGGGCTCGCCGCGCCGGCCACTCCGCCGGAGAAGCTCTGCTTGACCGCGGTCTCACCGCACAGCTGGGCTGGAAGCATTGCCTCGAGGTCCTGCGCGGTGCCGACCCCGATGGTGATGCTGGAGCCCGGTGCCAGGGTGGCCGAGGTCGACTGTCCCGGGAGCGTGATCGCGCCGCATCCGCCGGCGAGGATCGCGAAAGCGGCCAGGGTCGCCATGACCGCACCGCCGAACGCCGACCGCTGGATCATCGTGAATCCTCCAATCCCCTTCCGTTGTCGAATTGCATTGTCTCGGTTCAGGGCAACGCCGACAGGCCGGCCGCCGCCTTGTCATCCGTCGGCGCCACGACGCCCAGGAGCGTGTCGCCCTTGAAGTACGCGTAGGTCGTCGTGTTCCCGCTCGACGAGGGCGACTTCCAGACGTCCTTCCCGCCGAGCGACACCTTCGTCGGCGCGGTGCCGTCGTTCTTCGTGGACTCGGCCACGTAGAGCTGTTCGAACTGGCCCTGGTCGACGCCCTGGATCCGGAACGCGACGAACGTCGTGTTGCATGTTGGGTCGACGACCGTCGCGACCGCGAACGAGACGTCCTTGGGCGTCTTGCCGAGCGCCTGGAGGACCGCAAGGAACGTCGGATCCGTCGACGAGCCTGCAGCGGCGAACGCATCGCCGTTGAAGCTGAACTTCTGCGTCGGCTTGGCGCACACGGTC
>VBHW01000012.1 GCA_005881055.1 Chloroflexota bacterium | reverse complement strand
CGCCGTCCAGGGCAGCAACTCCTCGGGCGGGAGCGCATCGAGGAAGTGGACGCGGTGCGCGTGGGGCAGGTCCGCTGCCTCCGCCTCGATCCGGGCGCGGACCTCGCCGTCGCCGACCACGACAAGGTCCGCCGAAGGGACGTCGGCCATCGCCCGGGCGGCCTGCTCGATGCCGCGGTGCGCGACGATGGCGCCCACCGCGAGGACGACCCGCGTGCCGGGCGCCAGCCCCAGGCGCTCGTGGAACCGGTGCTCGGGCGGATCCGGCGGCATGAACGGGACGGGTCCGTTGTGGACGATCGTCGCGGCACGGCCGAGGGTCCGCTCCAGGTGCTCGGCGTATGGCGCGTTGACCGTCACGAGTCCGTCCGCGGCGCGCGCCCAGGCCCGTTCGCGTCGCCCGAGCAGCGCCCGCCACGGACCGGGGAGCCGCGCGAACCGCCCGCTCTCCAGGCCGATGTCCCGCGAGTCGTAGATCACGCGTCCCCCGAGGCGATCGCGGAGGCGCAGCGCCACAGGAAGCGCCACGAGGCCCTCGGCCTGCCAGATGTCGGCACCGTCCGGGAGTGCGTCCGCGATCGCGTCCGCCCAGCCGCGGGCGAGGGCGAGGAATCGAGCGCCCTGGACCGCGCGACCGATCGTGTCGCGCAGCCGCTTCCGGGCCGCGACCGTGCGCGAGCCGGATCGACTCGGTCCGCCGCCCGCGTCCGCCGGGGCCGGCAGGGCCGGTGACGGAAGCCAGCCGAGCGGCCGGGGGCGCTCGATCCGCAGCACGACGAATCCCTCGCGCTCCTCCCCCGCCGGCAGTTCCTCGGCCGTACGCGCGACGACCGTCACCGCCCAACCGGCGCGCGCGAGGCCGGTCGCCAGCTTCCACGACCGAGAGTCCGCGACGAACGAGTTGTTCAGGAGCAGGACGATCCGGCGCCGCCCGTCTGGAGCCATCGTCAGCCGCGGTCCGCGAGCGCGCGATAGACCGAGAGCAATCCCGCTCGCTCCGTCTCCCAGTTGTAGCGGTCGAGCGCGGCCGCCCGGGCGACCGCGCGTGCCTTCTGCCGCTCGCGCGCCGGCGCCTTGAGCATCGCCCCCAGCGCCTCTGCGATCGCTGCCGACGACCAGGGCTCGACGACGCGGCCGGCGCCGATCTGCGCGACGAGGCGACCGACGGCCGTGCTTCCGGCGACGATCGGCGGAACGCCCGCCATGAGGCTCTCGAAGAGCTTGTTCGGGATCGTCAGCCGCAGGTTGGCGGTCTTCGGCGGCGCGCCCACGAAAGCCACGTCCGCACCTGCGGTCCACTCCGGCAGGATGACGATCCGCCCGGGCCGGGCATCGGCGGCCGCTCGGAGGCGAGGCTCGAGCCGGCCGAAGCCGAGGAATACCGCAGCGAGGTCGAGATCCCCCAGCGGGGGGAGGTCGAGCGCGGGCAGCAGCTCCTCGACGCCCTGGTCCTCGCGGAACGCACCCTGGTAGAGGAGGATCGGCCGTCCGGCGGGGATCCCGGCGGCCTCCCGGAGGCGCGTCGAGACCGGTGGGCGGTGTTCGCTCGGACGCCAGCGCGGTCGGCAGTTCAGGATGACCGTCGGGCGCGCGACGCTGTCGCGGTGCGCGACCTCGTCGGCGAGCGGCCCCGTCGCGGCGGTGAGCGCCGCCGCATCGCGGACCCATTCCCGCTCGCGGCGACGGAGGTACGCGCGGACCGGGCCGGGCATGCGGGCCAGGCGACCCGAGTCGACGTGGAGGTCCGCGACGTCGTACACGAACCTCGTGCCCGCCGTCCCGGCCGCCTGGTGGACGACGGGGAGCGCGACGAGGGCCTTCGCGCTGAACACGTCAGCGTCGCCGGCCACCTCGAGCACGGCGTCGGCCCATGGTCCGATCCGCCGCCGGTACGCGAGGACCTCGGCAGCGCGGCGCAGGGGCCCGCGGAAGCGCTCGGCAGTCCCTCGTCCGCGCGGCGGCAGGGCGATGGCGTCCGGTTCGAGGCCCAAAGCGCGGCCGACCGCGGCCCGAACGGGACCGGGCAACGGGCGGAATGCCGAACCGATCCGGCGGTCGAGGGGCGGACGGACGATCCGGACCCCGGCGTCGACTTCCTCGGCGGGCAGGTCCGGTCCCTCGAACGCCACCACGGTCACCCGGTGGCCGTCCTCGGCGAGGGCACGCGCCGCACGCTGCGTCCGGGCGTCGAACTGGAACGTGTTCGCGGTCACGAAGCAGACGTGGAGCGGACGGCCGCTCACGCCGGGACCCCGGCGCGATCGAGCGCTGCGGCGATCCTCTCCGCCGCCCCTGCGGGCTGGAGGTCCAGCTCCCTGGCTCGCTTTCGCGCGGCGGCCGGTGCCCCGGCGAGTGGCGCGACCTCGTCGAGCGCTGCCACCGCCTTGGTCGCGTCTAGCCCGACGACGACCATCCGGCCCGCCGAGTCAGCCAGCGCCTCGGCCCACTCGGTCGTCGTGCGCAGCACGAGGCACGGCACGCCGAGCCAGGCGGCCTCGCGCTGGATGCCGCCCGAGTCGGTCAGGACGGCCGCGGCATGGAGCTGCAGGGCCAGAGACGATCGGAAGCCGAGTGGCCCTGCGAGGACGACATGGGGTCCGACGTCGGCGGCCGCCCGCTCGAGCGCGACGCGCGTGCCGGGATGGAGCGCGACGACGACCGGCCGATCCGGACGGGCGACCGCGCGGAGCAGCGCGACCCACCGGCCGATCGCGTCCGGTTCGCGGTTCTCGGCCCGGTGGATCGTCGCGTAGCAGTAGCCGCCCGGTCGCAGGTCGTGAGCGTCGCCGCCCTTCGACTCCCCGTCGTCACGCATGCCCGCCGCCACCTGGTCGAGGATGGTCGGGTCGCGGACCTCTCCCGCGACCCGCGCCGCGATGTCCTGCATGAGGTCGCCGACGAGCTCGGCGCCGTCCACGATCCCCTCGGCGGCGAGGTTGCGCATGGCGGCCGGCGTCGGGGCGAACCGCCAGCGGGCGAGGTGGTCGACGACGACGCGGTTCACCTCCTCGGGCATGCGGCGGTCGAACGACCGGAGCCCGGCCTCGACGTGGGCGACCGGGATCGTGAGCTTGGCGGCCACGAGCGCTCCGGCGAGAGTCGAGTTCGTGTCGCCGAAGACGAGGACGACATCGGGCGCCTCCGCGATCAGGACCGGCTCGAGACCCCGGAGCATCGCCCCGGTCTGCTCGGCGTGGCTCCCGCTGCCGACGCCGAGCGCGTGGTCGGGAGCGGCCAGTCCGAGCTCGCCGAAGAACGAGCCGGCCATCGCCTCGTCGTAGTGCTGCCCGGTGTCGACGAAGACGTCCGCATGGCGGGCGCGCAGGGCCGGCTGCAGCGCGGCGGCCTTGATGAGCTGGGGTCGCGTCCCGACGACGCTGACGATCTTCACGCGCAGAGACTAGGGGACGCGGCGCGCGGCCGGAGAGCCCGCCTCGGAGATGACCTCGAACCTAGCGGGCGGCCGGCTGGGCGGTCGGCTGCGTTCCGGGCACGCCGACCCCGCGATATGCCACGCGCTCCGGCAAGATGACGCCGCGCAGGCTGTTGCGGCCGTCGAAGACGACCGCGAGGTCGGGGAACGCGTCGAAGTCGATCGTCCGGAAGAGCGGGTCCGCCGTCTGCGTGACGATCGCCCGGAAGGGACCGCCGGCTCCCCAGCGGTAGGCCGTCGCGCAGCATCGTTCGACTTCCTCGGCGGTGAGGAGCGGGTCGTACGCCGAGACCACCGCACCGTGGAAACCGAGTCGCTCGATGAGCGGCATCGCCCGCGAGTACGCCAGCTCCTTCACGCCTTCGCGGTACGTGAGGCCGAGGACGAGCACGGGCACGCCCTCGAGGCCGCCGAGCGCTTTCTGGATCGCCTTGATCGCGAGGCCGACCTGTCCGTCGTTCACCCGCCGCGACAGCTCGACGAGCTCCATCTCCGGGGCCCGCGAGAGGAGGAAGTGCGGATACACCGGGATGCAGTGGCCGCCGACCCCCAGGCCCGGCTGGTGGAGGTGGCTGTACGGCTGGCTGTTGGCGGCGACGATCACCTCCTGGAGGTCGACGCCCACGCGGTCCGCGTAGCGGGCCAGCTCGTTCGCGAGCGCGATGTTCACGTCGCGGTACGTCGTCTCGGCGAGCTTGGTCAGCTCGGCGGCCTCGGCCGAGGACATGAGCACGACCTCGGCGTCGATGACCGAGTCGTAGAACGCCGCGGCGCGCTCGCCGGACGCCGCGCCGATCCCGCCGACGAGCTTGGGATACGCGGCGAGGTTCTGGAGCGCGGCCCCGCTGAGGATGCGCTCGGGGCTGAACGCGACGAAGAAATCGGCGGTGGCACGAAGCCCCGACGCCGCCTCGAGGCGCGGCACGTACCGGCCGCGCGTGTCGCCGACCGGGAGGGTGGTCTCGAAGATGACCATCAGGCCGGGGTGGACCGCCGGCGCGATCGCCGCCACCGCCGCGTCCATGTGGCGGTAGTCGGGCTGCTGCTCGTCGTCGAGGAGGACCGGCACGATGATGACGACGACGTCGGCCTTGCGAGCGGCGGCGGTTCCATCGGTCGTCGCGCGCAGGCGGCCGGCCGATCGGGCCTCGCGCACGCGCTCGGCGAGGCCGGGCTCCTCGGCCACGGGACTTTCGCCGGCGTTGATCGCGTCGACGACTGCCTCCTGGACATCGACGGCGATGACCGACCAGCCGTGGCCCGCGTAGAGGGCGGCGATCGGAAGCCCCATCTTGCCCGCGCCGACGACGGCCACCGTGCCGACGGTCCCGGGCTCGCCGACCCACGGCAGTGCCGGCCGTCCCTCCGCGTGCCGGCAGGCGCTCGCCGGAGTCTCGATCGAACCGCCGAGCAGGCTCGGCGCCGGGTGCGACGGACGGCGGACGATCGTCATCGCACCGCGAGCCGCGACGTGAGCTCAGTCAGGTCGACGGGCCTGCCACCTGCAGCGGCATCCAGGAGGGCACCTGCGATGGCCACGGCCCAGAGCCCGTCCTCACCGTCGACGACCGGACGCCCGCCCTCACGGACCACCCGGAGGAACGAACTGATCTCGGCCACCAGCGGTTCGCCGGACTCGACGTGGAGCTCGGCGGTGTCGCCGGCGAACGTCGGTGCATAGCCGTGGATGAGCGCCGGCTCCGTGAGCGATGGCGCCTTCGTGAACACCAACCGCTGGGTGAGGTAGTCGAGCTCGAACATCCCCTCCTCGCCGATGACGATGAGCTGTCGCCGCTTGTCCGGCGTGAGCCAGTTGACGTCGAGCATGCCCCGCGCACCCGACGGGAAGCGGAGCAGGCCGAACAGGAGATCCTCGTGTGTCGCGTGGATGCGCTGAGCCGTCTCGGCATGCACGCGGATCGGTCGCTCGCCGGCGATCCAGCTGAGGATGTCGACGTCGTGGGTCGCCAGATCGATCGTCACCCCGACGTCGCGGATCCGCGCCGGGAACGGGCCTGCCCGGCGGCTGACGATCGCGTAGATCGCGGAGAGCCAGCCGTCGGCGAGCAGGCGGCCGAGCTCCAGGACCGCCGGGTTGAATCGCTCCACGTGGCCGACCTGCACGGGAACGCCGCGCGCCTTGCCCGCCTCGACGATCCGGAGCGCCTCATCGACGGTGGCTGCGATCGGCTTCTCGACGAGGATAGCGACGTCACGCTCGATCGCCGCCCGGGCGAGGGCCTCGTGGGCGGTCGTCGGAGCCGCGATGACGACCGCGTCGAGGTCGGCCTCCGCGATCATCGCGAGCGGCTCCGCGAATCCCTGGGCGCCAGTCGAGCCGGCGGCCGCTTCGACGGCGGCCGGCAGCGGGTCGGAAACGGCGGCAACGTGAGCGTCCGGGTGTGCCTCGAGCACACGCAGGTGGTTGCGGCCCATCGTTCCGAGTCCGGCGAGGCCGATGCGCACAGGGCGATTCCCTGTGGGCCGCCATCCACCGGCGCCGCCGGTCATCTGGCGATGGCTCCGGCTCCGGGATTGCTCGGCACGCCGGGGTCGACGGCACTGGCGGGCAGCGAGTCGGCTCGCTCGGCTCCGACCGGCGCCTCGTCACCGGCGTGGGCGAGCACCGCTGCGCGGACCGCCTCCACGACGATCGCCTGCTCGTCGTCGGTAAGGCCGGGATAGACGGGCACCGACAGCGTGCGCGCTGCGACCTCGTCCGTGATCGGCAGCTCCGCGTGGAGACCCCGCTCGAGGATGTACGGCTGGCGGTGGACGGGAAGGGGGTAATAGACCTCGGCCCCGACGCCCGCCGCGCGGATGTCGGCCAGGATCGCGTCCCGCCGCGGGCCGACGTCGAGCGTGTACTGGTGGAACACGTGGGTCCGCCCGTCGGGGACGACGGGCGGCCGCACGGGCAGGTCGCGGAACTCCTCGTCGTACACGGCGGCGATCCGGCACCGGCGGGCCGTGTTCCGCTCGAGCTTCTCGAGCTGTGCGAGGCCCATCGCCGCGGCGAGGTCCGTCAGCCGGTAGTTGTAGCCGAGGATCTCGAACGCGTAGCGCGATCGCATCCCCTGGTTCCGGTACAGGCGGAGCCAGTCGGCCAGGCGATCGTCATGGGTCGTGATGAGGCCGCCCTCGGCGGTCGTCATGTTCTTCGTGGCGTAGAGGCTGAATGCGCCGTGGCCGAAGCTGCCGGCGGGCCGATCGCGGAACGTCGCTCCGTGCGCCTGGCAGGCGTCCTCGACGACCACGAGCCCGTGCCGGTCGGCGATCGCCTGGATCATGTCCATGTCGGCGACGAGGCCGAACAGGTGGACGGGGCAGATCGCCCGTGTCCGCGGGGTGATCGCCGCTTCGATGCGGGCCGCGTCGATGAGGTACGTGTCCGGCTCGATGTCGACGAACACCGGCGTGGCGCCGGTCGAGAGGATCGCGTTCGCCGTCGCGGCGAACGTGTGGGCGACCGTGATGACCTCGTCGCCCGGGCCCAGGCCGAGGCCGCCGAAGATCGCCATCAGGGCGAGCGTCCCATTGCCGACCGCGATCGCGTGGGGAACGCCGACGTAGTCGGCCCAGCGCCCCTCGAGTTCCGCGACGCGGGCGCCCTGGGCGATCATGCGCGAGCTCAGCACCTCCGTGACCGCGGCGATCTCCTCGGCCCCGACGTCGGGGCGCGCGATCGGGATCACGCGGGGGTGCCCTGGCGGGTCGTCCGGTCGGCGGGCTGGGTGACTTCCTCGATCGACTCCGCGTCGGCGACGTAGACCCACCGGCGATCGCAGGCCGCGCACATCAGCTCGGCGCCCGGATGGGGATCCGGCGGTGCGACCTCGTCGCTTGCGGCCTCGGTGAGCCGCGAGCCGCACGCGCACAGCCAGCCCAGCCTGCGAGCCGGGTTGCCGGCAACGAGAGCGTGGTCCGTGACGGTTCGGGTCACGACCGCCCCGGCCCCAACCATCGCGTAGCGGCCGACGTCCGAGCCCGCGACGACGATCGCCCCGGCGCCGATCGAGCAGCCCTCTCGCAGCGCGATCTGACCGACCTCCCAGTCGCCCGGTCCGGCGAGGTCCCCGGTCGACGTGACCGAGCGGGGGTATCGGTCGTTGGTGAGAATGGCATTCGGTCCGATGAACACGCCGTCCTCGACGGTCGTGCCGTGGTACACCAGCGCCGCGTTCTGGATCTTCACGCGGTCGCCAATGAGGACGCCCACGTCGATGAAGGCGTCGCGACCGATGATGCAGTCGGCGCCGACCCGCGCTCCGGCCCGCAACTGGGCGCGGTGCCACACGCTCGTCCGTGGGCCGACCTCGACGTCGTCCTCGATGTCGGCGGTCGCGTGGACGCGCGCCGAAGGGTGGATCACCGGTCGATCACCGTCCTGTGGCTCCTCTGGAGTCGCCGGGCTCAGCGCCGATCCGGGCGCCCACCGACCGATCGGGCTCGGCCCGACCGACAGGGTCGACGAGAGCGGGAGGTGGCACGCGCGCGACGATGGAGGCCGAGTATAGCCGAGCCCCTCCCGCGGAAAACCGGCTCAGGATCCCTTCGAGGATCGTGAGCGGCTCGAGGAGCGTGGGCCGCGACGCACGAGGCCCATGACGACGCCGAGCGCCGCGCCGAATGCGAGCGCACCGCGCCAGTCGAGCAGCGCCCGGACGTCGCCGTCCACGCGGCGCGCGAGGACGATGATCGCGTTGCTTCCCCGTTCGAGCGAGACGTGGTTGGCGACGACGGTCTGTGCGAACGACTGCTCGAGGTGGGCCTCTCGCGCGAGGATCGATCGGGCAGCGCCGCGCGTCAGCTCGAGCCGGCCGACGATCGCGGCGCCGATGCCACCCATGTCGATGGTCAGGTGGTCCGCGCGTGCCGCGCCGACCCCACCCTGGGTGACCGTGACGTCCTTCGCGGTGAGCCGGCCGATCCCGCCGCGGTGGACCTCGACGGCGTCGGCGTTGACCGCACCGATCCCGCCCCTGTCGACGACGACGCTGGCGGCCTCGACCTTCTCGGCCCCGCCCTGCGTGATCTCGACGCGCTCGGCCGTGACGGACCGGCCGTTCCCGTCCGGGCGGTCGATGACGGTGATCGCGCCCTGCGGCGCATCGAAACCGGCGGCCGGACTGGCGCTCACGATTCGGGCACGAGCACGCGAGATCCGCGGTCCGCCGGTGGCGTCGACGTCGGTGTCGAGCGCGCCGGACGCGTCGTCCGTCTGAGCGCGCGATGTCAAGGATTCCCGGGCTTCGGGTGGCGTCACCACCTCCGTCGCGATCGAAGCCTCGTGCTCGCCGGGAGCGCCCGCCCCGTTCGTCTCATGGTTCGTCATCGAGGGTCCCTCGTCCATCTCTGCACGGACCGGCCGGCGTCCGGCGTCCTCGGCCAGCCTACCGCGCATCGCCGACCCGCGCCGCGCGCGGCTCAGACACCCTGCGGACGCGGCATCGGACGTTGCGAACACGACCCGACGCGGCCTTCGACGGCAGCATGTGCCCGACCCGCTATGCTGGCGCGCGGCAACTCGCAGAGCTCGCCGCATCACGCCGAGGGGATCCGTCGCGTCCATGTGCACATGACCCAGTCGAGGCGGCCTGCGCCGCAAGCTCATCCGCTACGTCCACGGAATCGATGGGGGCCACCAAGTCGGGGAGCCGGGCTTGCTGCCGCGGCGCTGGCCATCGTCGCGATGGTCGCCGGAGGAGCGTTCGTCGGCGGCGCCTTCGGTCGCGGACCCGGCGCGAGCCCGGTCGCCAGCCAGGCCGTCGTAGCGACACCGGGCGCCTCGCCTTCGGTGGGTCCGTCCGACTCGTCGAGCCCGACGCCGAGCGCAACGCCCACGCCCGAGCCGACGCCCGTCGTCGTGGCTGCTCCGCTCGACGGCGTCATGGTCTCCCCCGCGGTCGCCAAGCAGCACGTGATCGCGGTCATGATCGACGACCTGTCGCCGGCCCGACCGCAGTCCGGGTTCTCGGACGCGTCCGTCGTCTGGCAGGCTCCGGCCGAAGGCGGCATCCCGCGCTACATGCTCCTCTTCCAGGAGCGGACGCCGAAAGCCGTGGGTCCCGTTCGCAGCGCCCGCTACTACTACATCGCCTGGGCGAGCGAGTGGAAGGCGGCCTACGCCCACGCGGGCGGCTCGCCACAGGCGCTCCAGACGCTGCGAGCCCAGGGTAGCGGCCAGCTCGTGTACAACGCCGACCAGTTCGCCTGGGGAACGTACTACTGGCGCGTGACGAACCGCTTCCCGCCCCACAACCTGTACACCGACGGCAAGCACCTGCGCGACCTCGCCAAGCGGATCGGCGCGACCGCTCCGCCCCCGAAGCCGGCCTGGCTGTTCCGGCCCGACGCGCCGCTCGAGGCGCGCCCGCAGGGCGGCCGCATCGAGGTGGATTACCTCGCGAACAAGGTCATCTACCGCTACGACCGCGCGACGAACACCTATCGCCGCTTCGTCTCGGGCGGCGTCCGCCAGGTCGACGCGGGGACGAACCAGCAGGTCGCGCCCAAGAACGTCGTGATCATGCGGGTGGTCTTCGGACCGCTCAACGACGCTCACCCGGAGAAGCACCGCCTGGAGGCCCAGGTCACCGGCAGCGGCACGGCCTGGATCGCGACGAACGGCAAGACGATCAAGGGCACCTGGCGCAAGAAGTCGATCACCTCGCCGACACGCTTCTACGACAAGGCCGGCCGTCAGGTAAGGCTCACCGTCGGCCAGACGTTCGTGCAGGTCATGAAGACGACCGACCTCGTGAGCATCCACGACGGCAAGCCCGTCGCCACGACGAGCCCGGGAGCCAGCCCGATGCCCGGCGCGAGCCCGAGCCCGTCCGCGCAGGCCTGGTCGGGCTCCCGACCTGTGGCCGCCTAGGGCCGATCAGAACGGGCTCGGCCGGGGTGGCACCTCGGAGACCGGCGCCGCCACGACGACCCGGACGATCGCGGGCGCGACGCCGGTCGCGGCGAGAGAGCCGTCGAGCGGCGTGACGAGGTCGATGACGAGCAGGTACTGGCCGGGGGTCGGGGGCGCCAGGAGCGCGAGGTCGACCTGGGCCTGGTCCCCCGGCGCGAGGCGCGGAACGCTCGCGACGATCGGGTCGAAGCCCTGTGCCCCTGCTCCCGTTGCGGCTCCCGCGCCGCCTTGCGCACCGTCCGGGGCGGCGGGCTGGGCCCCGATGGCCCCGAGCGCGATCCAGGTCGCGACGAGCCGCGGTCCCGGGCGATGGACGGCCGGCGGGTCGAAGACGGATCCGCCGTCGAACTGAGGCGCGGCCCACGGCCGGACGCCATCGTTCGCGATGCGCACAGGGAACGTCGAGGTCGACCCGCTCGTCGTCGCCAGCGACGCGGGTGTCGCATAGGCGACCGAGAGCGTCGCGCTCACCTTCACCGACAGGGCCGGGATGAGCGCCTGGCTCGCGGCATCGAACGCGACGCCGTCGGCGCCGTGGATGGTCGTCACGAGCCGATAGCGACCCGGCACGGCCGGCAGCCGGAGGACGACCGAGAGGCGACCCCGGGACGCCCTGGCGGGGACGGGCGTGACGACCGATTCGGGTGCCTCGGGCACGACGAGCGCGATCGGCGGGGGCACGTCCGGCGGGACAGCCGGTGACGGAGGCCCGGTGGCCGGCCCCGACGATCCTGTGGCCCCAGGGATCGCCGACGTCGCCGAATCGAGCGCGACGGCCTGCCACCGAATCCCGAGCTCCAGGCCGGCGGGCAGCCGTATGCCGGCCGGGGTCCTCACCGGCAGCGTGAGCATCGCTCGCGTGCCGGCGACGAGTCCGCGGACGGCCGGCGCAGATGCGAGGGTCGGTGCCCGCACGGACGCGCCGAGGAGCGCCAGGGACAGTGGGGGCGACGGCTCCGGAGGCGTGATGATGCCGTTCGGCATCGGGAGCGGCGATGCATCGGCACGCCCCGCCACGACTTGGTCGGCGCGCAGGCCGGGGCGCCAGACGAGCGAGCGGTTGAAGCCTGAATCGGGTGCCGTCGGGTCAAGGAGCGCGACGGCACCCGGGGTGCGTGCGCTCGGGAACGCGCTGACGTTGCCCCGGAAGGACGGAGCGGACCGCCAGATCCGGTCGATCGTCGAGGTCGACGACAGGATGGGCCGGAGGTAGGACCCGGGCGCTCCGAACGTGTCGGCGATGACGGCGTCGGCCCCCGCGCGCAGCCAGCCGGCGGCGTAGTTGTCGACGCGCTGGCCCGCGACGGCGAGGCTCGGATCGGGCATCCCGGACTCGGAGTTACCCGACGCGTAGCAGAGATGGGAGAGCAGCACGACGGCGTGCGGTGCGAGGCGGACGTCGGCCGCGAGGAAGGACTCCCCGAAGTACTGGTGCGCCGCGTCGTCGCCGCCCGCCACCGGGTTGAGACCGAGTCCGTTCTGGCTGGGCGGATATGGAGCGGACCGGTGCGGGCTCGGGAAGCCGTTGCCGTGGCCGAGGTAGACGACGATCGACGCCCCTTGCAACCCCCGCCGGACCGCGGGCCACGTCGCATCCGGGGAGAAGATCGTCACGACGTCAGAGGTCCACTTCGCGGCCTCCTCCGCGGCCGCACGGCCGATCGACCGGTACGTCGTCGTGAGGTCACCAACCGGTCCGACCACGACGACGACGCGCGGATCCGGATGGGCCGCTGCGACAGGTGTCGCGAGCGCGCCGAGGGCGACCGCCGCCCCGAGAAGCGGTTGGAGCAGGCGTCGCCGGGAGAGGAATGGGACGGTCATCTCGACGTCGTTCGATCGAGTGCCCTGACGGGCCGGCACGCAGGCCGGCACTGGGTGATACGCCGCTCGCAGGGGCCGGGTTCACGGCCCGACGCTGGCCCGGGGCCCTGCCGCGGCGATGGCCTGGACAACGTAGCGCGCGGAACGTATCTCGCGATCATCTCGCGCTCGTCGGCGCCAGGTCAGAGCATGGCGAGCAGGTCGGCGGGCGACACGTCGGGCGTGACGCGGACGCGTGGCGTGAGGAGCGCGCTCGCCCTCGTCTCGACCGCGCATTCGTGCGTCGTCACGGCCAGGGCGAAGCCGTCCTGGTGTACGAGCCACACGACGGCCGGGTCGTAGTCGCCGAACGGGTACGCGAACGTCGTCGGGCGCGAGCCCGTGAGGTCAGCAATCGTCACGGCCGCCCCCTCGATCTGTGCCTGGGCTGCCGCGATCGAGAGCGAGGCGAGGTCGACGTGGCTCACCGTGTGGTCGCCGATCTCCATGCCGTCCGCCGCGAGCTGTCGAACCTGGTCGCTCGTGAGGTTGTCGCCACGGTCGAGCCTGCCGGTCACGACGAAGTACGTGGCGACATCCCCGAAACGCTCGAGGACGGGGAGGGCGTTCGTGTACCCGTCCTCGTGGCCATCATCGATCGTGATGACGAACGTCCTCGGCCCCGGGTCGCGGCCCGCGTCGATGTCCGCCGCGAGCGAGCCCAGCGTGATCGTCCGCCAGCCTGCCGCATGGGCGGCCCGGAGCTGCGCCGCGAACAGGGTCGGACTGACGGCGAGTCCGGGCAGGGCTCCGCGGGCGAGCGCGGCCGGCAGGATCCGGTGGTACATGAGGATCGGCACGTGGAACGTGAGCTCATGGGGCGCGGCGCCCCTGTCGCACCCCGGCGACACGGTGAGCCGCGCAGGGAACGGCGCCGATGGCCGGGTGACCGGCGAGGGGAGCGGCGGCGGCGCGCTGGACGGCGTATTAACCGACGCGACCGGAGTCGGCTCGGGCGGGATGGCGGACGCAAGTGCGATCGCGGAGGCGGACGGCGTCGCCTCCGCCGCGGTCGTTAGGGTCGGCACGGCCAGGCCGTTCGCAGGTGGACGGTCGGCCGGCGGGAGGACGTCGGCGGTCGCGACGACCAATGCAGCAGCCGCAGCCAGCGCCACGCTCAGCCGGGCGAGCATTGGACGGGAGCGAACGGAGATGCTGTCCTCGCGATCCTGGGCTGAGCGCTACGGTACGTTGCCTGCGGCTTCCTCGCCAGGGCCGAGAAGGACTCAGCCGATGGACGGGCGGGCGACCGACGCATACACGACGCGGGTCTCCCGGGCGACGTCGGACCACGTCCGGGCAGCCGCCGCGGCCCGCGCACGGGCCTCGTTTACCAGCCGATCGTGGACGGACTCGTCAGACCAGGCGGCCGCCAGTGCCGCAGCGAGCCGTGCGGGATCGCGCGGCTCCACGAGGATCCCGGCCCCGGCGACGAGCTCGGGGAGTGCGCCCACAGCCGAGGCGACTACCGGCGTGCCGCAGGCGAGTGCCTCGATGGCCGGCAGTCCGGCGACCTCGCTGAGCAGCGGCAGCACGACGGCCCGCGCGCCGGCGACCACCGCCGCGAGCCGCTCAGTCGCGAGGTACGGCGCGTACGACACGAGCTCGCCGACCCCCTCGCGGGCCGCGGCACGGGCGAGCGCGGCCCGGTCCTCTGGGCTCGCGCCGACGAGGACGAGGCGCGGCGGCCATGGAGCGTCGGCGGACGGGGCCGGCCCCCCGGCCAGGGAGGCGAGCGCGCGCAGCAGCGTGCCGAGGTCCTGTCGGGCGTCGTACCGGCCCGGGTAGACGAAGTACCGCTCCGGGAGCCCCAGCCGGGCGGCCTCCTCAGCGGCTCGGCGCGCGGCCGAGGGATCGAATGACGCGCGCGGGGCAAGTCCGACGATGCGGATCCGCTCGCGCCGGACGTGGAGCAGTCGGCGAGTCGCCCGAGCCGCGGCCGTCGAGCCGACGATGACCGCGGCGGCATCACGCAGGATCCGACCCCGCAGCCGCTGGCCGAACCGCTTCGCCGGGGTGGACTGGTAGGCGCGCGGCAGCTCCCACGGGGCGAGATCGAGGAGCGTCACGACGACCGGAACCCCCGATGCGAGGGGGGCCGCGCCTCCAGCCGCGTGGTACACGGAACCGACCGCGCCGGATGCTTCGGCGCGCCACGCGGCGCCGAGGCTCGCCCCGCGCAGGAGGAATGGATCGATCGTCAGCGCGCCCGCGCGCAGGAGCCTCGTCGGCGGCAGGAGCCGGCGACCGACGATCTCGAGACCGGCGATGCGTGGGCCCGTCGTCGGGTCGGGCTGTCCGGCCTGGAGGAACAGCGCGAACGACTCGCCCCGCAGCGGATCGGCGGCGAAGGCCGCGAGCAGTTCCGCCAGGTATGTCGCGGTCGTCGGTGCACGCTCGGCGTCCTGGAGTGGCCGCGCGTCGAGCAGCACACGAACTCCCGGCACGGGTTCCGGGGCGGACCGGGAACCGCCCGTGCCGAGGGCGCCGGTCACCGGCCTCCCGCGCTCCGCCGCCCGCGCCGCGCGAGACGCGCCCGCCACTCCTCGAGCCGCAGCTGGCAGACGACGACGAGCGCCTCCATGACGATCCGCCGCGACATCTTCGACTGGCCGACCCGCCGATCCCGGAACGTGATCGGGACCTCGACGATCCGTGCGCCGGCGCGGCTCGCCCGATGCGTCATCTCGATCTGGAACACGTAGCCGCCGGCGTGGATGCCGTCGAACGGGATGGCCTGGAGGGTCACGGCGCGCCAGGCTTTGAATCCGCCGGTGAGGTCCCGTGGACGGAGGCCGAGGACCGTCCGGGCGAAGAGGCTGCCGCCGCGGCTGATGATCCGGCGACCGAGGCCCCAGTCGAGCACGGCACCGCCGCGCGCGTAGCGAGAGCCGATGACGAGGTCCGCCGTGCCGTCCCGGACGGGCCCGATGAGAGCCGGGAGCGCCGCGGGATCGTGCGACCAGTCCGCGTCCATCTGGATGACCGCCGCCGCGCCGCCCTCGAGCGCGACGCCGAACCCGTCGAGATAGGCACGGCCGAGGCCCTGCTTGCCCGGCCGATGGTGGACGCGCACCCGGGGATCGGCCTGCGCGAGCTCCTCGGCGATGGCGCCGGTCCCGTCCGGCGAGCTATCGTCGACGACGAGCAGCGTTGAGCCGGGCAGTGTCTCGAGGATCGCCGCGGCGATCGAGCGCAGGTTGTCGACCTCGTTGTAGGTCGGCAGGACGACCCATGCCCCAGTGCCGGCGGGCACGGTACCAGGAGCCGCAACCGGTCCGGAGTCAGCCACGGGCTCGACAGGCATGCCCGGCAGTGTAGAGGGCCGGCCGGGCCGGCCAGCGGTCGTCAGAGGACGCTGATGGCGAGCGTCGCCCGGTTCTTGCCGCCGGCGGTGTCCCGCGCGAGGATCGCGAGGGTTGCCGTCCCGGTCCCGCCGGCCGCGACGACGAACGACACTCGGTAGGCACCGTTGGCGAAGAGCGTCGCGGTCTTCGCGAACGGGGTGTGGCCGGGCTGGCTGAACGTGACGACCGGCCGCGTCGCGAGAGGCTCCACCGAGCGGAACGTCAGGCTGAGCGTCTGCCCGGCGTGGACGCTCGACGCCGAGAGGCTCGCCGCGAAGGCGCCGGCGAAGATCGCCTGACTGAGGGTCGCCCTGCCGTACGCGCTCGCAGCGGTGAGCACCGCCGTGTATCGACCGACGGGCGCCCAGGCGCCGTTCGCCAGCCGGCCGTTCCAGGTCCAGCCCCAGGTCCCGGCAGCCTGGACCCGGTTCGTCCAGACGCTCCGGACGACGTGTCCGCCCGCGTCGACGATCGACAGCGTCGTCGTCGCGCCGCGGATCAGCCGATACGAGACGCGCGACGTGGCCATGAGGCGGTCCCCGTCCTGCGGGTCGAACGCAGACGGCGCCCAGCGCAGGAAGCCCGCCGTCCGATCCACCGTCACGCCACGGTCCACCACCGTGCGGTTGCCGGCAGCGTCGCGGACGTCGACGCGCATCGCGTAGTGGCCGTCGCCGACGGGTCGTCCGGACGCGTTCGTGCCGGTCCAGCGGACCGCTCCGGCGGTGCCGCTGATCGCCCACCGTCGGACGAGCGTCGTGCCGTGGCGGACGCTGGCCCAGCCCGTCACGCGCTCGTTGCTGCTCCAGCGCTGCACGGTGCTGTCGGCCCATCCATCCCCGTTGGGGGAGATGAGGGCCGGGGTGACCGTCGCCCCGATCGACGGCGAGGTCGTGTCCTTGACGACGACCCAACTCCGCGCAAGTCCGTTACCCGCGAGGTCGAGGATTCGGATCGTCAGCCTGTACGGGCCGTCGGGCGCCGCGGCGCCGGCGTCGGTGAGCCCGGTCCACGTCACGCGCGCGCTCGTGCCGGGCCCCGAGGTCGATCGCACGGGAGGACCTACGCCCGAGCCGCTGACCGGCGCGGCCGTGAAGGCCCAGGTCGAACCACCGGTCGCTCCGAGCGCCACCGTGACGCTGTCGTGGAGCCCGTCGCCGTTCGGCGAGAGGAGCGTGTCGCTGCTCGAGTACGAGGCGAGCGCGGGCGGCAGACGATCGATCGTCACCCCGAGGCGCGCGACCTGGGCGGCCGTCGCCGGGCGTGCAGAAGGAGCGGAGTAGGCCCGCGTTCCGACCATGCCGAGCAGCTGGACGACGTAAGGACCGTCCGGGAGGGCACCGATGCCGGTGAGGGCGCCGTCCCAGTCGTACGCCTGCGCGCCGACCGCGACGTCCGGCAGCGCGCGGGTGCCGGCGAGCGTCCCATCGAGGCGGAACGCCCGCAGCGCCATCGAGTCGAAGGCGAGGTGGTTCGTCCAGCGGAGCCGGAGCCTGTCCTTGGAGCCGTCGCCGTTCGGGCTGAACGCGCGCGCCGCAAGGGCGACGGTGCTCGAGCCGAGGCTGGCATCGCCTCCGTCGCCGAACGTCAGCCCGTCGATGCCCGCGTCGATGAAGGTGGCGTTCGGGGCAGTGGCCGCGGCGACGTACGTCGTGGTCGACGAGCGCACGGCCATCCATACGCCGCTGCGCGTGAAGTTGACGGTGTTCCATTCGGCGATCGGGCCGGTGACCTCGTACCACGTATACCCGTCCGCGCTGACCGGTCCGCCGATGATCGCCACGCGATCGCCGACGGCGAGGCTCGCAACGCGCAGCGACGCCGCGTCCGGCGACACGCGCTGGCCGACGCCGTCGACGACGACGCGGCCGAAGCCACCGACCGCGAGCACCGGCGAGGCGTCGTACACGGCGCTGACGTCCCACGGGCCGACGTTGCCGATCACGTCGGTGGCGCGGGCGCGGAAGGCATAGCCGTGGCCGTCGCGCCCGAGGAAGACGTCGGACGAGGCCCTCGTGCCGGTGAGCCACGGCGTCCACGCGCCGCCATCGGTCGAGACCTGGACGTCGAAGCTCCGGATGGCAGAATCGTCGGAGGCCCGCCAGCCCACGACGAATCCGGCGTCGCCCGTCCGGGGCACCATGACGACGATGCCCGCCTCAGGCGGCGTGGTGTCGTGGAGGTACTTCAGGGAGATCGCGCCGTACAGCTCCGGGCGGGTGCCGTCGTAGCCGAGCGCCCAGATCCCGGATCCGCGCAGGCCGCTCCGGATGACGAGGTCGTAGCGCGCCTTGAGCGACTGGGCGTCGTCGAAGTACACCTGGCGCCACGAGGTGACGCAGCCGTACGTCGTCGTGCAGTTCTGGCGCTGGTAGGCGAACCAGGCGACCGCCTCGGTCGGGTCGTAGCGCCGGCCGTACACGCGGACGAGCGACGCCGCGGTGTCGTAGATGACCGACGTCGACGCGCCGTACTTCGTCCCGCTCTGGTTCGTCGCCCGGAGCGCGCTCGACGTCGTCGACCATGCGCGGCCGTAGTACGGCAGGCCGAGGATGAGCCGGCTCGGCGGGACGCGGGCCGTATAGGCGCGGATCGTGTCGTTGAGCGTGTAACCGCCGCCGTTCAGCGGATCGATCGATCCGGCGGTTGACGCGCCGCCCGTCCGGTAGTCGTAGCCCATGATGAAGATCGCGTCGGCGCCACCGGCGGCCGTCGCAGCCTCGATCGGGTAGTTGCCGATGAACCCGGTCGTGTCGAACGTCAGCTGGTAGCCAGCCCGGATGCGGGTGAGCTCGGCGCGCAGCGTCCGGACGAACGCGGTGAAGTCCGCGGCATGCCCTGCGGCGATCGGCTCGAAGTCGAGGTTGATCCCGTCGGCGCCGCGGTCCCGCACGGCTGCCGCCGCCTGCCGGGCGAGGTTGAGCCGCGCAGTCGGGCTGCCGAGGAGCGCCCCCTGCTTCGTCGCCTGCGCTGACGACCAGGCGAACACCGAGATCGTGAGGACGACGCGGGTGTGCCGCTGGTGCGCGGCCGTGATGACGCTCGTGAGTCGCGAGCTCGTCCAGCCACCCCAGCCGGTCGTCGTGGATCCGTCGCTGTTCTTCTTGAGGAGGTTGCCCTTGACGTCCGCGCCGACGCTGAAGTAGGCGATCGTCGACAGGTAGTCGTACTTCAGGACCGTCGTGCTGTCGCTCAGCG
>VBHW01000222.1 GCA_005881055.1 Chloroflexota bacterium | reverse complement strand
CCAGCTCTCCGGACGCGGCTGCCGCGCGGACCGACTCCGCGGCCGTGGCCGCCTCCGCGAGCGAAGGATAGAGCGCCCAGAGGGTCGGGCCCGAGCCCGACTGCGCGATCGGCCGGCCGAGGAGCCGCGCGAGACCCCGGCGGAGCCCGACCAGACCCGGGACGAGAGAGATTGCCGCCGGGATCAGGTCGTTCGCCGAGGCGATGACGGCCGCCCGGTCGAGGAGGCGCCACGTCGTGAGGCCCGCTCCGACCTCGTCGGCAAGGTGACCCGATGCCGCCCGGATCGCGCCGGGGTCCGCCTGCCGGTGGCCGGCGTCGTAGGCCGCGTACGCCGCGGGCGTCGGGAGCGGCATGCCGGGCGTGACGAGGAGAACACCCGGAGCCTCGCCGACGATGCCGCGCAGCGGCGTGACGCGCTCTCCCCTGCCCTCGACGAGCGCTGCCCCTCCCGCCAGGAAGAACGTGACGTCCGAGCCAAGGCGGACTGCGATCGCCGCCCGCGTCCGGATGTCGAGCTCGGCATCCCACGCCTCGAGTGCGCCGTCGAGCGCGGCGACCGCGTCGCTGCTGCCGCCGGCGAGGCCGGCCGCCACGGGGATCCGCTTCTCGAGCCGCGCCGCCAGCGACGGCGCCTTGCTGCGCGCAGGGCCGACCGGGCCACCGCCCCCGCTGCCCCAGCCGGAACCGACCGCGTCGCGTGCGGCGGCGATCGCCTGTAGAACGAGATTCGCGTCCGGCGGACCGGGATCGTGGCCGTCGGCGTGGAGCGTGTCCGGGCCGTCGGGTGCGGGCGCGAGCGTGAGGACGTCGGCGAGCGCGAGCGGCACCATCACCGAATGGAGGTCGTGGTAGCCGTCCCGTCGCCGCCCGACGATCGCGAGGGTGAGGTTGAGCTTCGCAGGCGCGAGCCTGACCACGGGCGTCAGGCGGCGCGTCGGGTCGGCGATCACGGTGGCGCCACCCCCGGCTCCGTTGCCTCCTCCGCTGCCGCCTCGGGCGCGTCCGGCTCCCCCAGCACGCTCGGCTCCGATGAACTGCCTCTGCCCCGACGGTCCGGCCCGATCGGCCCGATCGCGGCGAGGAGCGCGAGCCACTCGTCCACGGCGAGCGTCTGCGGTCGGCGGTCGGGGGCGATCCGGGCAGCCCCGAGCGCGGCATCGAGTCGCGAGCGGTCGATCGGCAGCTGACGCGAGAGCACGTTGTGGATCATCTTCCGGCGCTCACGGAACGCGGCCTGGACGAGGCGCCACAGCTCGTCCTCGCGTTCGGCGCTCAGACGGCCGGATGCCGCTCGGTCCCGGGGCTCCAGCACGATCACGGCCGAGTCGACCGCGGGGGCGGGCTCGAATGCCTCGCGGGGCACGAGGAGCGCGATCCGTGCGGCGGCGTGGTACTGGACGAATGCCGACAGGTAGCTCATCGATCCGGGCGCTGGACCATGAGGACGGCACGCTCGGGTCGCGGCGGCCGACCGAGGAGCGCGTGGAGGATCGGGCTCGTGATGTGGTACGGGAGGTGTGCGACGACGTCATAGGGCGGCGGGAGAAGCGCGGTGAGGTCCTGATCAAGCGCGTCCCCCTCGATCAGCCGCAGGGCGCCGGCCATCGACGAATCCAGAGCGGTGGCGCCGTCGCGAGCGATCGCCTCGGCGTACTCCTCGCGCAGTCGAGCGGCGAGCCCGCGATCGAGCTCGATCGCGGTGACCGACGTTCCCGCGGCGAGCAGGCCTCCCGTGAGGATCCCGAGGCCCGGGCCGATCTCGAGGATCCGGCGGCCGGGCCCCGGGGCCGCGAGCTCGAGGATGGCCTCGAGCACGTCGATGTCCGCGAGGAAAACCTGCGACAGGCCGTGTCGTGGGCGAAGTCCGGCCTCGCGGAGGGCCCGGCGGACGATACCCGCGTCGAGCCGCGGCGGCGCGCTCATCGCGACGGAGCCGCTGGTCACCCGGCCTCGCCGGCCGGGACGAGTCGGCGGGCCAGGGGCAGCGACGGCCTGGCGTCGAGATCCAGACCGGCGAGATCGCCGACCTCCAGTCGCCGCGCGCCGGCCGCGCCGATCATCGCGCCATTGTCGGTGCACAGGGCCGGCCGCGGGACGATGAGCGGGATCCCGCGATCCGCCGCGTCGGATGCCAGCCGAGCCCTGAGCGCGGCATTGGCGGCGACGCCCCCGCCGAGCACGATCGAACGGGCGCCCACGGCATCCGCGGCCCGGATCGTCTTCGTCGCGAGGACGTCGACGACCGAGTCCTGGAAGCCGCGTGCGAGCGCGGCGACCGTCGGCTCCGACAGCCGGGCGTCCGGATCCCCGGGCGCGTGCCCCTCCTCGGCGCGTGCCGTATCGACGATCCGACGTGCGGCCGTCTTCAGGCCGCTGAAGCTGAAGTCGTACGAGTCGCCGAGCCAGGCACGCGGGAAGGCCGTCCCGGCGACTGCGGCCGCCCCTCCCGCACGCCCGTCGTCCGAGCTCGAACCCGAGCCGTTCGCGGCCTCGGCCGCGCGCTGGATTGCCGGACCGCCCGGATAGCCGAGGCCGAGGAGCCGGCCGACCTTGTCGAACGCCTCGCCGGCCGCGTCGTCGAGCGTCGTCCCGAGCAGGCGATAGGTGAGGTGCCCGGTCATCTCGACGAGGAACGTGTGGCCGCCGCTCACGACGAGCGCGACGAGCGGGAAGACCGGCTCGGGCGGGTCCTCCCCGGGGTCCGCCAGCCAGGCCGCGTACACGTGGCCCTCGAGGTGGTTGACGCCGACGAGCGGCTTGTCGTGCACCCAGGCGAGCGTCTTCGCGAAGTTGATGCCGACGAGCAGCGACCCGGCCAGGCCGGGCCCGTACGTGACCGCGACCGCATCGACGTCCTCCCAGGAGACGCCGGCATCGCGCCATGCCTCGTCGAGGACCGGGACGATCCAGCGCAGGTGGGCGCGCGCCGCGACCTCGGGCACGATCCCGCCGGACGCCGCATGGATGGCGACCTGGCTCGCGACGACGTTGGCGTGGATCTTGCGACCGCCCTCGACGAGTGCGACGCCCGTCTCGTCGCAGCTCGACTCGATTGCGAGGAGGAGCGGACCGCTCATCGGGCGTTCTCGTCCGAAGGCGACGGATCGTCCGCCGGCCAGCCTGGCGGTGGCTCGACGGCGGGCGATGCCTCGAGCTCGGCCCGCAGCCGGGCGAGGCGCTCGCGCATCCGCCGCTCGGCGAGGGGCTCGGTCGTCATGACGAGCGCGTCCTCGTTGTCGTCGCTGTAGTAGCGCGGACGGATACCGACCGGGCGGAAGCCGTACTTCTCGTAGAGGCGGCGTGCGGCGAGGTTGGACAGCCGCACCTCGAGCGTCGCCTCCCGTGCGCCGCGCTCGATCGCGAGGTCGAGGATCGCGATGAGCAGGGCCTCGCCGACGCGTCGGCGTCGCCACATCGGGTCGACCGCGAAGGTCGTCACGTGCGCCTCGTCGACCATGAGCCAGAGTCCCGCGTACGCGACGACGCGACCGTCGACCCGGACGACCCGGTAATGTGCGAGGCGGTTCGTCTCGAGCTCTGTCCGGTACGCGTGTGAGGGCCAGGGCGTCGTGAAGCTCCGCCGCTCGATGTCGTGCACGGCAGCGAGGTCGTCGAGGCCCATCGGCTCGATCTCGAGCCTCAGCGGCGGTCGCGCGACCACGTCACCTCTCCGGCCGCGCGGGTCACCCCGCGCGGCAGCGTCACGTACTCGGGCACGAGTTCGGCGAGGTCGTCGGCGTCGCCATCCGCCAGGCGTGCGGCGCCGATCCGCAGCAGGGCCCGTCCGAGGCCGGCCAGGGCGAGCGCACCGCGATCGACCGCATCCGCGGGCGCCCGGCCCTCGAGGTCGACGGCGACGAGCGTGGCATCGCCCAGGTCGGGGTCGGTCCCGGCAGGGACGAGCCGAGGAGCATCCCCGTCGACGACGACCCGGTCCTGGGGTCCGGCAGGGACCGCGAGCACCAATCGTGGGGAGGACCTTCCGATCGCGGGCTTCCCGGAGACGGGCTTCCCGGAGGCGCGCGTCGCTTC
>VBHW01000243.1 GCA_005881055.1 Chloroflexota bacterium | reverse complement strand
GATCCCCGCCGTCGGGCACCTGTCGGGCGGGCCCTGCAGTCCTCCGGTGCATGTCTGGCCGCCGGCGAACGGACCGCGCGCGAGGCACCGTCCTCTTGACAGCGAATTCAACGGACGTAGAATTCAACGAACGTTGACATCCGTTCCGGGAGGCTCGTCCGATGCTCGCGATGGCGCTCAAGGAGATCCGGCAACTGCGACGGGATCACCGGACGGTCGCGATGATGGTGGTGCTCCCGCTCGTCCTCCTCGTCGTGTTCGGCTACGCGGCGAGGTTCGACGTCACGTCGATCCGCACGATCGTCGTCGGCCCTGCCGCGGCTCAGGTCGCGGGCGCACTCCCGTCGCCGTTCGAGGTCGTCGACACGCGGTCCGCGGACGGCGCCGATCAGGCGATCGACCGCCTCCGTCGCGGCGAGGCCACCGTCGCGATCGTCGCCGACCCCGCCCAGCCCCGGCTCCTCGTCGATGGGTCGGACCTCTTCGCCGCCCGCGCGGTCGTCACAGCGGTCGCCCAGCGGCCGGGACTGCCGCAGGCGGAGGTGCTCTTCAACCCCGACCTCAAGACGTCCAACGTGATGGTCCCCGCGATCATCGGGATGATCCTCGTGTTCGTCGGGACCGTTGCCACGAGCCTCGGCGTGGTGCGCGAGCGCCAGGCGGGCACCCTCGAGCAGCTCGCGGTCATGCCCTTCCGGCCACGGGACGTCTTCCTCGGGAAGATCGCCCCGTACTTCCTCATCGGCCTGCTCGACATGGTCATCGTCGTGACCGCCGGTCTCATCGTGTTCGGGGTGCCGTTCAACGGTTCGCCGCTGACGTTCGGCCTCGGGGCGGTCCTCTTCCTGTTCGCGACGACCGGCCTCGGCGTCCTCATCTCGACCGTCTCGGAGAACCAGGGCCAGGCGATCCAGCTCGCGATCATGACCCTCCTGCCGCAGATCCTCCTCTCCGGGATGATCTTCCCGCTCGAGTCGATGGCGGCCGGGGTGCGCTGGATCGGCTACCTCCTGCCGCTCACCTACTTCACGCAGGTCTCGCGCGGCGTCATGCTCCGCGGCGCGCCGATCGATTCGTTACTCGTGCCACTCGGTGCCCTGGCGGTCATCGGGATCGTCATCTTCGGGCTCTCGGTGCTCCGCTTCAGGCGCGATCTCGCGCCCGCGCCCCGGCGCCAGGAAGCGGCACAGACGGTGTGACCGCCGCGGAACGCCCCGACGCATCCGCCGAGTGGGGGCTGTTCGACGTGACCGTCGGGCATGCCGGGTCGCTCGCGCTCGACGGCGTGACCCTGCCCGCCCGACCCCGCGAGATCACCGCGGTCGTGGGCGGCGACGGGTCGGGGAAGACGACATGCCTCCGAACCCTGGTCGGCGCGATCGCCCCGGCGAGCGGCGAGGTCCGCCGTCCGGACCGGCGACGGATCGGGTACGTGTCGCCCGGGCCGGGGATCTATGCGGATCTCACGGTCGACGAGACGCTCCAGTTCGTCGGCGCGGCGTACGGCCTCGGGCGAGCCGAGGTCGCGGAGCGGTCGTCACGGCTCCTCGAGCTCACGGGCCTGGCCGACGCCCGCGGGCGGCTCGGCGGCCAGCTCTCGGGCGGGATGCGCCAGAAGCTCGCTCTCGCGGCCGCGGTCATCCACGTGCCCGCCCTCCTCGTCCTCGACGAGCCGACGACGGGCGTGGATCCCGTGAGCCGTGCCGACCTCTGGCGCCTGCTGGCGGGGATCGCCGCCCGAGGCACCGCGATCGTCGTCGCGACGACATACCTCGACGAGGCAGAGCGCGCGGCGACCGTCGTCGTGCTCGTCGACGGCCGGCCGCTCGTCGACGGCCAGCCGGCCGAGGTCATCGCGGCGATGCCCGGCGCGATCGGCCTGACCGATCGGCGGCTCGACCCGGTGCGCTCGTGGCGACGTGGTCGCTCGTGGCGCACCTGGGTGCCCGACGGGCGCCTGCCCGAGGGCGCCTCGCCCGTCGCCGCCGACCTCGAGGACGCGGTGGTCGTGGCCCAGCTGGCCGATCGAGCGCGCTCGCGCGGTGCCGCCCCGGATCAGGCACCGGCCCGAGCATGAGCCTCCTCGCCGCCCAGGCGGTCACCCATCGGTTCGGCACCGTCGTCGCCGTCGACCACGTCGACGTGATGGTCGAGCCGGGCGAGGTCGTGGGCCTGCTCGGCGCCAACGGAGCCGGTAAGACGACGCTCATCCGCGTCGCCCTCGGGCTGCTCCATCCGGCGACCGGCCGGGTCACGCTCTTCGACTTGCCGCCGAATCGCGAGACGCGCGCGCGCCTCGGCTACGTCCCCCAGTCGCTCGGCCTCTATGACGACCTGACGGTCGACGAGAACCTCGCGTTCGCGGCGAGGGCATTCGGGATCTCCCGCGACGCCGGTCCCGAGCTCGATCCGGAGGTGCGGGCGGCCGGCCCGAGGCTCGTGGGCGACCTCCCGCTCGGCATGCGCAGGCGGGTGGCCTTCGCCGTCGCGCTCGCGCACGATCCGGGGCTGCTCGTCCTCGACGAGCCCACGTCGGGCGTCGACCCGCTCGCCCGCGCCCGCCTGTGGGAGACGATCAGGGACGCGGCGGATCGGGGGACCGGCGTGCTCGTCACCACGCATCACATGGCCGAGGCGGAGCAGTGCGACCGCCTCGTCGTCATGGTCGGGGGTCGGGTCGCCGCGGCGGGGACGGCCGGATCGATCGTCGGTGACACGAAGGCCGTCGAGGTCGAGGCCGCGAGCTGGGAGGGGGCGTTCGAGGTCCTCGCCGGAGCCGGGCTGCCG
>VBHW01000242.1 GCA_005881055.1 Chloroflexota bacterium | reverse complement strand
GCCGCCGCCCGCGAGGCCTTCGCGTCGGCCGGGTTCGACGGCGCCACGATCCGGGGCATCGCCCGGGCGGCCGCCGTGGATCCGGCCCTCGTCCATCACTACTTCGGCTCGAAGGAGCGGCTGTTCGTCGCCGCGACCGACCTGCCGATGGATCCCGAGGTGATGCTGCCGGCGCTCCTCGCGGGCCCTCGGGACGAGCTCGGCCGCCGGCTGGCGACGCTCTTCTTTTCGATCTGGGACGACCCCCACGGGCGGACCGTCCTGCTCGGAATCCTCCGGTCGGCCGTCAGCGACCCGCGAGCGGCGGCGATGATCCGCGCGATCGTCGTCGAGCGAATCGTCGGACCGCTCGTGGCCGCGCTCGGCTCGCCGGACGCCAAGCTCCGC
>VBHW01000236.1 GCA_005881055.1 Chloroflexota bacterium | reverse complement strand
TGGAGGTCGATGATCGCGAGGTCCGGCTGTTCCGCGATGCCCAGCCGGATGGCGGTCTCACCATCCTCCGCCTCGGCGACGACCTCGAAGCCGTCGTCGGCCGCCAGACACGATGCGATCCCGCGCCGAAACATCGCGTGGTCATCAGCGATGAGCGTGCGTATCACAGTGTCGAGCTGCCCCCGTGCGGCTCGTTCCACCACCCGCTGAACCCTCGTGCGACGGGCTGCCCCTGATGGTGCGGAGCGCCGATTATAGGCGGCGCACCACGGCCATCGCCACCATGTTGACCACCATGCGTCACGCCGCTGTCGCCTCCCCGACAGCGTCGTTGCCAACCGCCGCCCAGGGACGTCGGGCGCCTTTCGGGGCCTCGGCGCGACTAGGGCGACGCCGCCGCGGACGGAGCGCCCGCTCGTTCGGGCACGGCCCGGCTGACGTGGGCGAGCAGCTCGGGGAATCGCCGGACGACGACGAGGATGCCGGCGATGCAGAGGAGGCCGCCCGAGACGACGGACGCCTGCGCACCGACGACAGATGCGACGCCGGCAGCTTCGAGGTCGCCGAGCCGGGGTCCGCTCGTCACGACGAGGAGGTGGAGGGCGGTCACCCGGCCGCGCAACGCATCGGGCGTCTCGAGCTGCACGATCGTGCCCCGGAAGACGGCCGACAGCACGTCGGCGGCGCCGGCCAGGCCGAGCAGGACGACCGCCAGGGGGAGCGAGAACGTCGCGAGCCCGAAGCCGGTGATCGCGAGGCCCCACATGGCGACGGCCACGGCGACCGCGCGCCCGGTCCGCCGAACGCGGCTCACCCAGCCCGACAGGAGCGCACCGAGGAACGCACCGGCGGCCGGCGCGGCCGCGAGGAGGCCCACACCTTCCGCCCCGGCATGGAACGTGTCGAGCGCGAGGATCGGGAAGAGCGACGTCGGCATCCCGAAGATCATCGCGTCGAGGTCGATCGCGAACGTCGACAGGATGACCCGGCGATCCATCGCGAAGCGCAGGCCCTCTCGAACCGCCGCGATCCCCGGTCGGGCCACCTCACCGAGCGGAGGCAGCGGGGCGATGCCGACGAGCGAGGCCACAGCGGCGCCGAACGAGAGGACGTCGAGCCCATACGCCGCGGGCAGGCCGGCGACCGCGATGACGATGCCGCCGATCGCCGGGCCGATGACCGCGGCCGTCTGGAAGTTGAGCTGGTTCAGGGCGATCGCGGCCGGCAGCCGCTCCGCGGGCACGAGACGGGGAACGGCCGAGGACCGCGCGGGCTGGTCGACCGCCCCGAGGCTCGCCGCCACGAACGCCACGGCGTAGATCGCGGCGAGCGGCGGCGACGGGACGAGCGACAACGCCACGAGCACCAGGCTCGTCAGGGCGAGCCCCACCGCGGTGATCAGGAGGAGGCGGCGCCGGTCGACCGCGTCCGCGATCGCTCCTCCGCCGAGGGAGAACGCGAGGATCGGGACGAGCTGGACCGCGGTGAGGACGCCGATCGCGACCGCGGAGTGCGTGAGGACGTAGACCTGGTACGGCAGGGCGATCCGCGTGACGTTGTTGCCGATGCCGCTGACGACCTGGCCGGCCCACAGCAGGCGGTAGTCGCGGTCGCGCCGGATCGGGGCGAGGTCGACGAGGATGCCGCCCATGCGTCGACGTTCCGGCCGGGGCGGATCGGGCTCAGTGGCCCCCGGCGAGCGGTCCGCGGGGACGGGACGGTCGGGCGGTTTCGGTGGCGGCGTGTTCGCCGGGCCTACTTCTCACGCTCGGCGCCGGCGAGGGCCGCCTGCGCCGCCGCCAGTCGCGCGACCGGGACCCCCGGGACCCGGAAGGGCGAGCAGGACACGTAATTGAGGCCGAGGCGATGGCAGGCGGCGATCGAGGCGGGATCCCCGCCATGCTCGCCGCAGATCCCGACCTTGAGGTCGGGCCGGCGGGCGCGCCCGCGGTTCACGGCGAGCTCCATCTCCGACACGATCACCGGATCGAGGGTCTGGAACGGGTTCTCCGGCAGGATCTTGTCCTCGACGTACTTCAGGAGGAACCCACCCTCGGCGTCGTCGCGGCTGTAGCCGAACGTCATCTGCGTGAGGTCATTCGTGCCGAAGCTGAAGAACTCGGCGTGCTCGGCGATCTCGTCGGCGACCCAGCATGCCCGCGGGATCTCGATCATCGTGCCGAACTTGTAGTCGACGGCGATCTGTCCACTCGCCTGCGCGCGGTCCTCGACCGCCTTGGCCTCGGCCTCGAGGATCCGGCGCGTCTCCCGGAGCTCGTTCACGTGGCCGACGAGCGGGATCATGATCTCGGCGTGCGGATCGCCGCCGCCGCGCTTGACGGCGATCTGGGCGTTGAGGATCGCCCGCGTCTGGACCTTCACGAAGTCCGGGATCATGAGTCCGAGCCGGCAGCCGCGCAGCCCGAGCATCGGGTTCTGCTCGTGGAGCGCGTCGGCCGCGGCGAGGAGCCGGCGGGCCTTCGCATACTCGTGATCGTCCTCGGCCGTGCCGAGGGTCCGCAGCCGGGTGACCTCCTCGATGAGCTCCTCGCGGTTCGGCAGGAACTCGTGGAGCGGCGGGTCGATGAGCCGGATGACGACCGGCAGCCCGTCCATCGCCCGGAAGATGCCCTCGAAGTCGCCCTGCTGGAGCGACTCGAGCTTCGCCATCGCCGCGTCGAACGTGTCGATCGCGGCGCGCTCGTCGGCCCCGAGCGACTCGCCGGCCGCGGCCTTTGCCTTCGCGCGCGTTGCCGCGAACGCCACCAGGATCGCGCCACGGACGATCTCGAGGCGCTCCCCCTCCCGGAACATGTGCTCGGTCCGGCAGAGGCCGATGCCCTGGGCGCCGTACGAGCGGGCCTGGGCCGCCTCCTCGGGCTTGTCGGCGTTCGTCCACACCTGGAGCCGGCGAACCTCGTCCGCCCATCCGAGGACCTTCTGGAGGCCGGGCTGGTCCTCGAAGCGGGCCGAGACCGTTGGCAGCGCGCCGACGAAGACCTCGCCGGTAGACCCGTCGAGGCTGATCGGATCGCCCTCGCGGAACGAGACGCCGCCGGCGGTCGCCGAGGCGCTCGCGTAGTCGATCTTCAGCTCGTGGACGCCGGCGACGCACGGCTTCCCGATCTGGCGCGCGACGACGGCAGCGTGGCTCGTCGCGCCACCCCTTGCCGTCAGAATTCCCTGCGCGACCGCCATGCCATGGAAGTCGTCGGGCGACGTCTCGATCCGGACGAGGATGACCCGCTCTCCCCTGCCCACCCATTCCACGGCGGTGTCGGCCGAGAAGACGGCCTTGCCGACCGCCGCGCCCGGTGACGCGTTCAGGCCCTTCGCGATGCGCTGTGCGGCCGCGCGGGCCGCCGGATCGAACTGGTCGCGCAGGAGCTGGTCGACGTGCGCCGGCTCGATCCGCCCGAGGGCCTCCTCCTTCGTGATGATGCCCGCCTCGACCATGTCGACCGCGATCCGCACGGCGGCCGCCGCGGTGCGCTTCGCCGCGCGCGTCTGGAGCATGTACAGGCGGCCACGCTCGATCGTGAACTCGAGGTCCTGGACGTCGCGGTAGTGGCGCTCGAGCCGCTCGGCGATCCGCTGGAACTCGTCGTACGCGCCGGGCAGCTCGCTCGCGAGCTGGGCGATCTTCTGCGGCGTCCGAATGCCGGCGACGACGTCCTCGCCCTGCGCGTTCGTGAGGTACTCGCCGAACAGCTCGCGGTCACCGGTGTTCGGGTCGCGGGTGAAGGCAACCCCCGTGCCGGAGTCGTCGCCCATGTTGCCGAAGACCATCGTCACGACGTTGACGGCCGTGCCGAGGTCGTGGGGGATCTTGTTGTAGTCGCGGTAGTCGCGGGCACGCTTGCCGAACCAGCTCGCGAACACTGCCTTGATCGCAAGGTCGAGCTGCTCGTCGGGATCGGACGGGAAGTCGCGGCCGGTCTCCCGGCGGACGATCGCCTTGAACTCGTCGGCGACCTCGCGAAGCGCGGCGGCGTCGAGGTCCGTGTCCTGCTCGGCGCCACGGGAATGCTTGGCGGCCTCGAGCGCCTCGTCGAACTTCGCGCCGTCGATGCCCATGACGATCCGGCCGAACATCTGGATGAAGCGGCGGTACGCGTCCCACCCGAAGCGCTCGTTGCCGGTGAGCGCGATGAGCCCCTCCAGGGTCCGCTCGTTGAGCCCCAGGTTGAGGACCGTGTCCATCATCCCGGGCATCGAGAACTTCGCACCGGAGCGGACGGACACCAACAGGGGGTTCGCCGGGTCGCCGAACCGCTTGCCGGATCGCTCCTCCACCTCGTGCATCGCCTCGAGGACGTCGTCCCAGAGCCCCTCGGGCAGCTTCTCCCCGGCCGCGAAGTAGTCGTTACACGCGGCGGTCGTGATCGTGAACCCCGGCGGGACCGGGAGACCCGCGTTCGTCATCTCGGCGAGTCCGGCGCCCTTCCCCCCGAGGAGGTCCTTCATCTCCCCGTTGCCCTCGGCATGGCCGTCGCCCCACGCGTAGATGTAGCGCTTCTCGGCGCGGTGGGCGCGGGTTGGCGGGGTGGCGGTACCGGTCATCGGCGGAGGACTCCTCGGGCACGGGCGGCGGCGCCGAAGCGGCGGCCGGGACGCGGTTCAGCTTCGCGGTCAGCGACGATCGGGCGATTGTAGCCGGGTTGGCCGTGCGTGCCCGTGCGGCGGGTGCGTGCCCGAGCGGGGCGTGACGCTCTGTACACTTGGCCGGCGCCCGCACCTCGATCGACGGAGACGTGCCCGCCCATGACCGAGCTCGACCTCAGCGCCGACACGCGCGTGATCGACCCGGCCGCACCGCAGTACAACGCGCGGATCATCCGGCGGGTGGACGAGACCGAGTCGCTGGCCTACGTGTGGGTCCGCTTCGACGGCGAAGCCGTCCCCTTCGAGCCCGGGCAGTACATGACGATCGGCGTGTTCGCCGACGGCAAGCTCGTCCAGCGGCCGTATTCGGTGGCGTCCTCGCCGAGGGTCGCGGCCGAGGGCTACGAGTTCTACGTGCGACTCGTCCAGGGCGGCCTGTTCACGCCCCTGTTGTGGCGCCTGCCAGTCGGGCATGGGATGCGGATGATCGGGCCGAAGGGCAGGTTCCTCCTCGAGGAGGGCGACGAACGCGTCCACCTCTTCATCTCGTCGGGGACCGGCAACGCGCCGTTCGTGTCGATGATCAGGACGCTCATGCGAGCGGCGACCCACCGTCTTCCTCAACGGCGTGTCGTATGTCGACGACCTGGGCTACCGGTCGATCGTCGAGGGCTGGGCGTCGAGCGGCGAGTTCCCCGTCCTATTCGAGCCGACGATCTCGCGGCCGCGCGACGCGCGCAATGCCGGCTGGCCCGGCCGCACCGGCCGCGCCGAGGCAGTGCTCGGTGACGTCCTGGACGACCATCGCCTGACACCGGGCAACGCGATCGCCTACATCTGCGGCAACCCGGACATGATCATCGCGGCCGAGGAGATCCTGCTCGAGCGCGGCTTCCCGGAGGCGCAGATCAAGAAGGAGCTCTACTGGCCGAAGGGCAAGGAGCCCGGCACCAGGGAACCTCGCGGCCTGCCAGAGGGTGCCGCGGCCCCGACTGACGAGTAGCCGTTCCCTTCCCTCATCGTTCATCGTTTCCGTCACTCAGCAACCCGGGTGCTGGTAGGTGGGAGTCGGGCACGTCGCGAGCGACCAAGACCCGCGCCTCCCGCACGGTCTGCCTCCGCGGAGCTGTTCGGATGCGTTGCGACCCTCCCGACGTCCGTCTTGCAGCACGGCCATTGTTGAGTGACAGAAACAGGAGGCCCGCCATCTCCCCGCGCGGGGCCCGCAGCCATCGTCCGACCTCTACTCCCCGCCGCGGGTAGTGCACGGCGATCGCATCCTCGAGCCGAGACACCTGGCGGCGGGCGAGGCTGATCTCGGGTCGTACCAGGAGCCGACCAACCAGGCGTGGCCCGATGCCGAAGCGCTCGCGCACGAGGATCCGTCGGGCGAGCCGGACCTTCTCGTCGAGCCTGCGAGCGGTGGCCTCGAGCGAGACGAGCTCGGTCTTCACCTCCACGACGAGAGCGGCCCGCGTCGGCGGATGCACTGCGAGGATGTCGATCGACCCGCGCTCGCCGAACTCCGAGTACGTGACCTCCCCCGCCACCACCCATCCGAGACGTCGGAGACGTGCGGCCACCAGACCGACGAGGGCAGCGTGCCGTTCATCGAGGAGCCGATCGAGCTCACCGCCGCGCCACGAGACGTCGACGACGACTCGGGCGTCGACGGCGGCGAACACCCTCGCGATCGTTCGGAGCGCGATCGCGTCCCAGTGCCCTCGCTCGATGAGCGACACGCCGGTCTGGCTGATGCCGGCGAGGGCGGCGATATCGCTCTGGCGCAATCCACGTCGCCGACGGAGCGCCCGAAGCACTCGCCCGATCCGCACGCCGTCCACGCACGAGATCTTCGGGCGGCCCGCTCACCGGCGGATCACTTGGCGCGGGGTCGGTCAGTTCACCGCGGTGATCGTCACCTCGGTGCCTCGCACGACGACGCGATCCGTGTGTCCGCCGACCCTGACGACGGCCGAATAGCCGTCCGACCGGAGCACGACCGATGTCACCTGCACCGGGACGGTCGGGGCCGTGACCGGGGCGATGAGCGTGAGGAAGCGGACGCTGGAACCGCGCTGGCTCGTCTCGACGACGGGTGCCGCGACCTTCGTGTTGTACGTGTACGTGAGCCAGCCCTGGATGGGCGCGGTCTCACCATTGACGACGTCGATGGCGCCCGCGTCGGCAAGCTGGCGGATGACGACGTCGCCGCCCGCCTGGGCCGTGCGGACCGTTCGGCCGGAGATTGCCGGATGCGAGTCCGGCGCGAGGTGCCAGAGCTGGACGAATCGGCGGGGCGACGTGCCCGTGAGCCGATCGTCGACGAGGAGGAACCCGAGCCGCCGCGAGAACGCCACGGATCGGACGTCGCTGATCCCGGCGTAGCCCTGGATGCGAACCGTGACACCAAAGGCCGTCCGCGTCACGACGTCGCCCAGCAGCGGCGTCGTCGCCCCCGGTCGATAGGCGACGCCATCGACCGTCACGACGTTCTGCGCCGTGCGGCCGAGGAAGTACGTCCGGTATGGACCCGGGTTGTAGGAGTACGTGCCGCTGCCGACGAGCAGCCGCGAGCCGTGGCCGTACACGTTGAGCGAACCGCCGTCGGCATGCCCGTGGATCTGGACGCCGGGGCCGTAGCGCATCGACCAGGCGACCTCGTCTGCGAACGGACGCGCCGCGCCCCAGCCCGTGCGCCCGAA
>VBHW01000235.1 GCA_005881055.1 Chloroflexota bacterium | reverse complement strand
CACCAAGCGACCTGGCGCGGCAGCCGGTGACGCGGACGCAGTCGCTCGAGACCCAGGACGGGTTCAAGTTCTTCACCGCCGACGGGTCGTGGCTCCTCGTCCGGACGAGCGGCACCGAGCCGCTGGTCCGCGTCTACACCGAGGCGACGTCGCCGGAGATGCGCGACTCATTGGTCGAGGCCGGCGAGCGCCTCGTCCGCGAGGCATGAGCGAGGACCCGGCCGGCGAGGGCGCCCGCGTCGGCGACGCTGCCGCAGATCGCATCGTCCCGAAGCCCTGGGGCCGGGAGCGCATCTGGGCGCACACCGACCGCTATGTCGGCAAGGTCATCACGATCCGTGCGGGACAGCGGCTGTCCCTGCAGAAGCACCGTATGAAGGACGAGTGGATTCTCATCCAAAGCGGCCGTCTCAGCCTCCACCACGGCGCCGACCAAGGTTCGATGGCCGTCGAGGTCCTCGGTCCGGGCATGCAGTGGCACATCCCGGTCGGGCTCATCCACCGGTTCGAGGCGACGGACGAGGACGTCGAACTCATCGAGATCTCGACGCCCGAGCTCGACGACGTCGTCCGACTCGAGGACGACTACGGCAGGGAGGGCACCAACGCCCCATGACGAGCCGACGCGACCGTGCCCTGGCGGGACGAATCCGCCGCCACGAAAACGAATTGACCCGCCGTTCTGGCCGATTCGGGGGGTGACCGGAGACCCCCCGCGGTGTAGTCTGACAGGGCGACCGCCATCACCGGTCGACGGTGCATGATCGGACGGCGGCCTCGCTCAGCGCCTGAGTCGACGGGCTCGGGCATGGAGGGTCCTCGACGATGCACAGCTCCCTCATCGGCAAGGTCGAGAAGGCGAATCGCTACGCTCGCGAGCTTGACCGGATCACGATCGACCGGCTCGCGCTCACGTTCCGTGGCGACAACGACACCCACCATGTCAGTCTCGACGCCGGTTCGTGGCATTGCACCTGCCACTATTTCGAGAGCTGGGGTTCGTGCGTACACCTCCTGACCCTCCAGAAGATCATGGGAGTGATGCTGCCTGAAGAGGCGCAGGTCTCGATCTTCTCGACGGCGACGCAACCGCTCGCGACAGCCTGACCACAGATCCGCGGTCGCGGGACGCGGCCGCGGCCTGACCCGCCCGGCGCCGGCTCACGGATCGAAGCCGCCGAGCACGGCGCGGTTCGCCCCGGCCGGCAGGTCCCAGCGACGGAGCGTCGTCCACCCGTCCGGTCCTCGTCCGTAGACCGCGATCGCCCGTGTGTCGCCGGCGTCGTCGAGCCAGGCGACCGCCAGGCGATCGCCATGCGCGTCGAGGAGCAGCTGGGCCGCGAGTGGGTTGCCGTCGAGGTCGGTTCGAACGACCTCCAGTGACCTGCCTGCCTCGATATCGACCCACGGGCCGACGACGATCCGCTGATCGCCGCGCGTCTGCAGCCCGACGATCGACCCGTCGACCGACGCGGTGAACGGCCCGGACCGGACCGCCAGCGTCGATGCCTCCCCACCGGGCAGATGGAGCCGCGTGATGGCAGTCCGGTCGGCCGCGTCGCGGACGGGGATCGCGACGAGGTCGTCGGCGAGCCAGACCGGGGGCCGCCCATCGCTCGACGCGTGGACGTCGTAGACCACCGCGTCGCCAGTGTCGCGCGCGATGACGACGAGCTGGGCATCGCCGCCGCTGTCCACGTCCATGGCAATCGCGGCGATCCGTCGACCATCGGGTGACAGGGTTGCGAACGCGAGCGGGTGGCGAGGCGCGGCCCCGCCCGAAACCCGGATCTCCAGGCGCCGCCACTCCGCCGGTGCTTCGGCGGCGAACGGTCCCGTCGAGAGGAGGTGCCCATCAACGCCCACGGCCAGAACGAGGCCGCGGACGCGATCGCCGGACACCCAACGGGCGTCCGGGCCAGGCACGTTGGGCGCGCCGCCCGCGCCGTCGCCCAGGTGCTCGAGCCGCATGTCGCCGACCCGCCCGACGAGCACGACGAGCCCGACCGTGCCCGCCGCGCCGTGGGGACTCATCGCAGATGACGGCTCGGCGGAACCCGGAGAAGGCGCGCCGGCCGGGCCGCAGCCGCCCAGCGCAAACGCGAGGGCGAGGACAGCGGCCCGGCGGTGGGCGCTCACGAGCGGCTGCGGGTCATTCGGCGACGTCACCGCCGAGGAGCGAACCGTCGCCGGCGTCGAGGAAGACTTCGATCGCCCGGATCCGGTCGGCCAGGGATCCGGTCGTCGTCAGGCGGGCGATCCACGCCAGTCGGAGCGTCGGCGCCAGCCCGTCGGGACGCGCCGGCTCGAACATGTCGTTCGGCGCGACCCACGCGAGATGCAGTCCATCGATCGAGGCCTCGGCGCGGGCCGATGTCAGCCATCCGTTCAGGCGGTCGGCGACCAGGCGCTCGGCCGTCGCCTCGTCGAGCAGCGAGATGGGACGAGCGGCCAGGGCGTGCTCGGTCCGGGTCAGGCTGTGGAATGAACCGTCGGCCCACAGCGCGACTCGGAGCCCGTCGCCCGGCACGGGGATCCCATCGACGGTTCGGTCCCAGACAACCGTCCAGCCGGCGCCGGCGTCTGCGCCACGGACCGCGCCGCTGCCGGAGCCGTCGCCGACGCTCGACCCGGCGTGCGAGCCTCGCACCGCGACCCGGGCCGTTCCGGCGGACGCCAGTCCAAGGCTCCGCGCCAGACGCGTGGCCACGCCGACGGCGGCCGAGCCGGGGACAGTCGCCCCCGTCCCCGGAGACCAGCCGAAGCGCACAGCCGCGGTGATATCCCCGGCAGTGTCGAACCGCTGCAACGACCGAAGGCGGCCGCCCGCGTCGAACTCGGTGACCTCGACGTAGCGTCGCCCTGCGAACCGGTCCTCGACGAGCGCGACGTCCCGTCGTGCGGCTGCCGGCAGGCCGAGGGCCGGGCCGTTCGCCGCCGCGCGATCGCGCGCGACATCGGCCGCGGATCCCACGAGGGGTGCAGGCAAGAGCGCCCGCTCGCCGGCCCTGAACGGGTCTGCCGCGGAGCCGCTCCCGGGACTCCCGGTGAACGTCACGACCATCGCGGCGAAGGACAGTGCGAGTGCTGGCGGCAGTGCCCGCCGCCAGGCGAGGAGCGTGAACATCCCATCACCCCTAGCTGCAGCGGGTGCATTGCTGAAGCGGTCCGGGAAACCCCGACCATCGATAGGTGCCCCACCAGTTCGCGTCGAAATCCGAGTGCGTGAACGAGCCGAGCATCGCGACGTCGAACGC
>VBHW01000227.1 GCA_005881055.1 Chloroflexota bacterium | reverse complement strand
CGGCTGGGACGACTCCCCGGCCGAGGCAGATGCCATGGACCGCATGCGGGGCCTGCTCCGCGAGTCGATGGAGGACGGCGCGTTCGGGCTCTCGTCAGGCCTCGACTACCCGCCCGGGTCCTACGCCTCCACCCAGGAGCTCGCCGACCTGAGTCGGGAGGCGGCGCGGCTCGGCGGCTTCTACCACACCCACGTCCGCTACGGCCTCGGCGACCGGTTCCTCGATCCGTTCCGGGAGGCCATCGACATCGGCCGACGAGGCGACGCGCCCGTCCACATCACGCACTTCTACCACCGCACGACCTTCCCGGGGACGCCCGACCAGATGCTCGAGCTCGTCGACGACGCGCGGACCGAGGGCCTCGACGTGACGTTCGACGCCTATCCATTCGAGTGGGCGAGCACCCGGCTCCTCATCCTGCTGCCGCAGTGGGTCCAGGCCGGCGGCCCCGATCGCCTGAAGGAGCGCCTCGCCGACCCGGCCGTTCGCGCGCGGATCCGGAAGGAGCTCACGGAACGCGGGACGTTGTTCGCCGGGGCGGGCGGGCTGCCCGACGTTCGTCTGGGCTATTTCGGGCGGCCCGAGAACGCGCGCTGGGAGGGCCGAACGTTCGGGGAGATCCTCGCCGAGACCGGAGCCGAGCCGGTCGACCTCCTCTGCGACCTGCTCCTCGCCGAGGACCTCCGGATCAACGAGGTGACGCCCGGACCCCACACCGACGGGATCCGCCGCTTCCTCCGCAACCCGATCGGGATGGTCGGGACGGACAGCACGTTCGTCGGCGCGAAGCCCTCGCCGCGAACGTACGGTAGCTTCCCGCGGATCCTCGGCCAGTTCGTGCGCGACGAGCGGCTCCTGAGCGTCGAGGAGGCCGTGCGCCGCATGACGAGCGCGCCGGCCGCACGGCTCGGTCTGACCGATCGTGGGCGCCTGGCGAACGGGCTCCTCGCGGACGTCGTCGTGTTCGACCCGGCGACGGTGCGCAACCTCGCCACGGTCGACGATCCGCGCCGCTTCCCGGTGGGGATCGAACACGTGATCGTCAACGGGACAGCGGTCGTCGATGGCGGCACGCACACCGGGGCCACGCCCGGTCGGGCCCTGAAGCACCGGATCGGCTAGGTCTCGTCCAGCTCCGCTGCGAGTCGCGACGCGGCGATGAGGATCGCGTCCGAGAGGTCGCCACCGTCCGGCGGGCTCGCCCAGCCGAAGCCCACCTTGACGAGCTCGGCGGTCTGGCCGAGCTCGGCCTCGCACGCCGACCGCGCCCGTTCGACGAAGTTGATCGCGTCGATCTCCGAAGTCTCGGTCAGGAGCATGCCGAAGCGCGCGGGCTCGATCCGGGCGATGTGGTCGCTCGAGCGGATCTCGCGGGCGAGGGTCCGCGCGACGACCACGAGCGCGCGCTCCGCGACGTCGTGCCCCCACTGGCGGGCAAGGAACTCGAGGCCGTCGATCTCGACGAGGACGACGGTGGCGGGTCGACGGTAGCGGCCGACCCGCGCTCGTTCGCTCGACATGACCCGGTCCCAGTAGCGCGGGCCGTCCGTGCCGGTGATGGCGTCGCTCCAGCCCGAGGGCGGCGGCGGCAGGCGCGACGGCTCGAGGGGCCGGACGATGCCGGGGTCGGACCGCTCGTCTGCCGCGGCCGGCCGATCGTCCGAGGCGTTCAGCCCGGACGTAACCGACGACGGGGGCGCGCTCTCGTATCCGCTGGCCGAGAGCGGTTCCTGCTCGAGAGCCATGTGGGCGCTCACCCTCGTCACGACGCTGGGACGCCGCGTTCCCCGACGCCCGTCGGACGTTCAGGTTGCCGGCGCCGGATGGCCCCGGACCGGCAAGCCACGATCGCATCGTCAACCCGGCATGGCCATGTGCATGTCCCCCATGCGTACTACGCGCTCCGCACGGAGGTCGTACGGGAAGACATGCGCGAACGGCTTTGGCCGACTCCTTGACATGGCCGCGCCGCGCGCGCCATCGTCCGACCGCGAAGCCAGCCTCGGGGAGATGCCGCCCTCGTGACCTCCGACACCGCGCCGCCACGGATCGCCCGGCCCGGCGTCGCGCCTGCGACTTCGGCGCCGGCGCCGGTCATCGTTCCTCCGGAAACGCTGACTCCTGGTCTCGCGCGACCGGCGCTGCCGCTCCGACGCGAGGGCCCCGCCAAGCTGACCGGCGCCGCCCTGTACACGGACGACCTCGTATTCCCGGGTGCGTGGTCCGGGGCGACGATCCGATCGACCGACGCCCACGCCCGCCTCCTCGGGCTCGATCGCGACCCCGACTTCCCCTGGGACAAGGTCGTCGTCGTCACCGCGGCGGACATCCCCGGGCCGAACTAACGTCGTCAGCTCGATCAAGGCCGACCAGCCGATCCTCGTCCCGCTCGGGGGCGAGATCCAGCACCATGCGGAGCCGCTCGCGCTCCTCGCCGCGCCCGATCGCGCGACACTGCGCGCCGCCCGTCGCGCCACGCACGCGCGGACGAGCCCCCTCCCCGCGATCTTCGACCCCGAGGCATCCGATCACGTGTTCGCCGCCTACGAGCTGTCCGCCGGCGACCCCGTGGCGGCCTTCGGTGCGGCCGACGTCATCCTCGAGGGCGAGTATCGGGTCGGCCACCAGGAGCAGCTGTACATCGAGAACAACGCGATGATCGCGGTCCCACGTCCGGACGGCGGCGTGACCGTCCACGGCTCGCTCCAATGCCCGTACTACATCCACCGCGCCCTCAAGCGGGCGCTCCTCCTCGACGATCGCGGCGCGCAGGTCGTCCAGGCGGAGACCGGCGGTGGCTTCGGCGGCAAGGAGGAATACCCCTCGATGATCGCGCTGCATGCGGCGCTCCTCGCGCGAGCTTGCGGCAAGCCGGTCCGGATGATCTACGACCGCCACGAGGACATCTCGGCGACGACGAAGCGCCACCCCGCGGCCGTGCGCTATCGGACCGGCGTCAGCCGGGCGGGTGAGCTCCTCGCCCAGGACATCGAGGTCGTCATGGACGGGGGCGCGTATTGCACCCTCTCGCCGGTCGTCCTGAGTCGGGGAACGCTCCACGCCGGCGGCCCGTACCACTGCCCGGCGGTCCGTATCCGCTCGCGGGCCGTGGCGACGAACACGCCCCCGAACGGCGCCTTCCGTGGGTTCGGCGCCCCGCAGACCGAGTTCGCCGCGGAGATGCAGGTCAACCGCGTAGCCGAGGCGCTCGGGATCTCGCCGCTCGAGCTCCGCCGCATGTGGGTCTACCGCGAGGGCGACACGACTCCGACCGGCCAGGTCCTCCGCGAGAGCGTCGCCGGACAGGAGGTGCTCGAACGGGCGACGGAGGCGGCCGAGTACGAGTTCGTGCGCGAGCGGACAGCCAGGGCGCGAGCCGAGCGGTCTGGGTCGGGGCTCGTGCCCGGCACGGCGCTGTCGTCCGGGCCGGCGCGGTCGGCGCATGGGATCGGCCTCGCGCTCGCCTGGCATGGGGCCGGGTTCACCGGCTCGGGCGAGGTGCACCTCGCGTCGGTCGCCTCGGTCGAGCTGACGGGCGATGGCCGGATCGTCGTCCTGACGGCCTCGACCGAGATGGGCCAGGGGACGAAGACGATCTTCCCCCAGCTGGCCGCACAGGAGCTCGGCGTGCCGGTCGAGGCGGTCGAGATCGCGCCGCAGGACACGGCAGTCGTCCCCGACAGCGGCCCGACCGTCGCGTCCCGCACGGCGATGGTCGTCGGCGGACTCGTGATCCGTGCCTGCCGCCGGCTGCGGGCCGAGGTCGAGGGGCGCACCGGCACCCCGTTCGCCTCGAGCTACGCCGCCGACGCGGCGGCAAACGGCCCGACCCGGATCGACGAGCAGTTCGAGCCGTACCCGGGGGTCGAGTTCGACGACACGACGTACACCGGCGACGCCTATCCGGCCTTCGGCTGGGCCGCGGCTGTCGCGGAGGTCGACGTCGATCTCGACACCGGGGAGGTGGCGGTGTCCTCGGTCGTCGCTGCCGACGACCTCGGGCGAGCAATCCACCCCGTCCTCGCCGAGGGCCAGGTCGAGGGCGGCACGCTCCAGGCCGTGGGCTACGCGACCATTGAGGAGATCAAGCTCGACGACGGCCGCTACCTGAATGACCGCCTGGCGACGTACCTCATCCCGACGGCGCTCGACGCGCCACGGATCACGTCGATCCTCGTCGAGGCCCCGTTCAGCGGCTCTCCGCACGGCGCGAAGGGGATCGGCGAGCTGCCGATGGACGTCGGTGCGCCGGCGGTCGTTGCCGCCATCCACGACGCGGTCGGCGTCTGGATCCACGAGCTGCCGGCGACCTCGGAGCGGGTGCTCGCGGCCATGGCCGGCCCGTCCGCGCGGAAGGGTGCGGCGTGACAGCGCGGGTCGCGGCGTGACGGCGCGGAAGGGTGCCGCGTGACGGCGATCAGCCTCGTCGTCAACGGCGC
>VBHW01000226.1 GCA_005881055.1 Chloroflexota bacterium | reverse complement strand
CTTTGCGTGGACGGAGAATTCAGGCGCCTTTGACGGTCAGAAGCGGCCAATTCCGGGGCGGCGGCCCAGGCGTTCGTGCGTGGATCGGGTCGGCGCCAACCGAGGTGATGCCCCAGCGGGCATCGAGTCGGGGTGAAAGCTGGCCCGATTCTCCGTGGGCGCAAATTTGGCCGCGATCGGCCCGCGAGTGCGGCCAGACACACCTGCCACGTGCATGCCGGACAACCGCCGAAGGCCACGGAACGGCTGCGGGCCGGTGCTAGGATGCCGGCGGTGACCGCCCAGACCGCCACGACCGGCTACCGTCTGACCGAGGAGCAGCTCATGCTCCGCGACGCGGTCCGGCTCCTCGCCGACGAGAAGATCGCGCCTCGTGCGGCGGAGATCGATCGGACGGCCGAGTTCCCCACGGACGTCCGCGAGCTCCTCGCCGCGCACGACATCCTCGGCCTGCCGTTCCCGGCCGAGTACGGCGGCGTCGGCGCGGACCTGCTCACGGTCTGCCTCGCGGTCGAGGCGATCAGCCGCGTATGTGCCACGTCGGCGCTCATCCTCGCGGTCCAGGAGCTCGGCGCGCTGCCGCTGCTGCTCGCGGGCTCGCCGGAGCAGAAGCAGCGCTGGTTCCCCGACCTCGCCGCCGGGCGTCACCTCATCGCGTTCGCGCTCACCGAGGCCGAGGCCGGCTCCGATGCCGCCGCCATCCGCACACGAGCCGTCAGGGACGGCGACGAGTACGTCATCAACGGCGGCAAGCGCTTCATCAGCGAAGGCAACCTGGCCGACCTGATCACCGTATTCGCGGTCACGGATCCCGAGGCGGAGCGCCATCGCAATCTGAGCTGCTTCGTCGTCGAGCGCGGATCGCCGGGCTTCTCCGCGCCGCGGCTCGAGCACAAGATGGGCATCCGGGGATCGCCGACGGCGGAGCTCGCGTTCGACGACGTGCGCGTCCCCTCCGCCAACCGGGTCGGCGAGGAAGGGGACGGCTTCTCGATCGCGATGCGCACACTCGATCGGTCGCGACCGGCGATCGCGGCACAGGCGGTGGGCATCGCCCAGGGCGCCCTCGACGTGGCGTCGCGCTATGCCGCCGAGCGTCGCCAGTTCGGCCGGCCGATCGGCGACTTCCAGCTCGTGCAGGGCATGCTCGCTGACATGGACGCCGCGACCGAGGGGGCGCGGCAGCTCCTGTACAAGGCGTGCACCGAGATCGAGGCCGGTTCCCGCGACACGAGCCGCTGGTCGGCCCTGTGTAAACTCGTCGCCGGGGACGCGGCGATGCGGGTCACGACCGACGCGGTCCAGGTGCTCGGTGGGTACGGCTACATCGACGAGTTCCCCGTCGAGCGGATGATGCGCGACGCGAAGATCACGCAGCTCTACGAAGGAACGCAACAGATCCAGCGGCTCGTAGTCGCCCGGGCCCTGCTCGATCGGGACTGAAAGCCCTCTAGACGGAAACGGTCCTCGGAGTGAATGGTCCGTCGAGCCCGAGCGGACGGGCAGTCGGCGGAGGACCACGGGGAAGCAGCGCCGGTGGCGCGGCGGATGCGCCCTCGGGGAACCTGAGGCGTCCGGGCTCGGGCATGCTCGAAGGAGGTCCGTTCGCAGGTGCGCATCGTCGTCCTCACCAAGCCGGTGCCCGATCCGGCCGCCGGCCAGGAGCGGCTGACCGCGGAGGGCAGGGTCGACCGGGCGGGCTCTCCGGCGGTCGTCAACGGCAACGACGAGTACGCCCTCGAGGCGGCCCTGAAGCTCGTCGAGGCGAGTCCCGACGGGGGCGAGGTGACGCTCCTCGCGATGGCCCCGAGCAACGCGCCGGAGACGCTGCGCAAGGCGCTCGCGATGGGCGCGCACCGCGGCGTCCTCGTCACGGATCCGGCGCTCGAGGGCTCGGACACGCTCTCGACCGCACGCGTCCTCGCGGCAGCCCTCCGGGAGATGGAGTACGACCTCGTGCTGGCCGGTGCCGATACCTCGGACGGCGGCGGGGGGGTCGTCGCCGCCGGGATCGCGGCGATCCTCGGCCTGCCGTACCTCTCGTACGCGGCGCGGATCGAGCCGGCCGAGGGTCGCGTGCGTGTCCGCCGCCTGAGCGCGACCGGCTTCGACGTCATCGAGGCTCCGATGCCCGCCCTCGTCGTCGCGACGCAGGGCGCGCGGAGCAAGGAGATCACGACCCGCGCCCTCTCGGACCTCGACGTGGACGGCGCAACGCCCGGCGGCGCGGCGGCGACGGCGAAGGTCACCGGATCGCGCAAGCCGGAGCAGCGCGGCGCGACGAAGGTCGTCAGGGTGCCTGCTCCGGAGGCCGCGAAAGCCGTCGTCGACTTCCTCGCTCAGCGGAGGATCATCTGATGGCGGGCGCCCTCTGGGTCGTTGGCGAGGCGACCAGCGAGGGGCTCGCTCGCGTGAGCACCGAGGTCGCGACCCTTGCCCGCGGGCTCGGTGAGGCGTCGAAGCGGGACGTCGTCGGCGTCGTGGCAGCCGCGGACCCGTCGACCGCGGCCGAGGAGCTCGCACGCTACATCCCGAGGGTGCTCGCGATCGCCGCGCCGGAGGCTGCCGATCGGTCGGCCGCGCCTGCCATCGCGGGCCGCCTCGCCGCGCTCGTCGAGCGCGAGGCGCCCGGGCACCTCCTCATCGGCGCCACGCCCGATGGCCGGGACCTGACGGGCTTCCTGTCCGCGCTCCTCGGCTGGGGCGTCCTCGTCAACGCCGGATCGGTCGAATGGACCGACGGGCGACCGGCGGTCGAGCAGAGCGTGTTCGGGGGCAAGCTCCTGACCACGAGCACGTTCACTGACGACCACGGGATCATCACCGTCCGCCCGAACAGCACGACCGCCGAGCCGGCTTCGAGCCCCGGGAAGGTCGAGCCCGTCGACGTCGCGCCATCCGTCGAGCTGCCGGCCGTGACGCTCGTCGAGCACGTGGACGAGTCGAGCGGCACCGTGCCGATCGAGGAGGCCCGGGTCATCGTCGCCGGCGGGCGCGGCGTCGGAGGCCCGGACGGCTTCTCGGTCGTCGAGGAGCTGGCGGCGGCCCTGGGCGGGTCCGTGGGCGCGACGCGGGCGGCCGTCGACGCCGGCTGGATCCCGTTCGCCCAGCAGATCGGCCAGACGGGCAAGATCGTCAAGCCCGACCTGTACCTCGCGCTCGGCATCTCCGGGGCCATCCAGCACAAGGTCGGCATGCAGACGGCGGGGACGATCGTCGCGGTCAACCGCGATCCGGACGCCCCGATCGGGGAGTTCGCCGACCTGTTCGTCGTCGGCGACCTGTTCGAGATCGCTCCGGCCATCGCGGCCGAGCTCCGATCTCGGTCGGGCTGAGCCGAGGGTCCGGGGACAGCGGTGCCGGTCGGGGTCCTCGTGCCGCTCATCGTCTTCGCGCTGCTGGCGCTGCTGTTCGCGCTCGTCCTCCGAAGGGCCGCTCTCCTCGTCGCTCGGATGCGCGAGGCCGATTCATTCCGGGCGGCCGTGACCGACCTCGCGACGCGTATCGACATCTCGCTCGGCGGCGTCGTCGAGCGGATCGACTCCGTGCGCCGGCACCAGCTCCCGTCCGATGCGATCGCCGACAACCTCGAGGCCGCGACCGAGGCCGTCGGCCGCTACGCAGAGGAGGGGAGGGCGCTCCGTGCGCCTCCGTCGGCCCGCGTGCAGCGGGACAGTATCGTCGCTGAGCTCGAGCGAGCCGGCCGCGCGCTCGAGATGGTCGTCCACGGCGCCGAGCTCATGACGACGCAGCCGGGTCCGGCGCGCGAGCTGGAAGCGCAGACCTCGATCAAGCGCGGGTACCTCAACCTCATCCACGCACGCGAGGCGATCGGGCGCCTGGCGGTCGAGGCCGCGACGCCCCCGGCGCCCACCGGGGAGGTCCTCGGCCGGCGCGAGCTCTGAGCGCTGGAAGCCACACGATGTAGTGGTATCCTGTCGATACACCACAACCGCTAGTGGTGCGTACGCGGAGGAACGATGCGCTGTCCCCAGTGCGGAGCGCGCGAGACGCGGGTGGTCGATTCGCGCGACCTCGAGGACTCGGCGACGATCCGGCGCCGGCGCGAATGCTCGGCGTGCACGTTCAGGTTCACGACGTACGAGCGCACCGAGGCCGCCCGCCTCGTCGTCGTGAAGCGTGACGGGACGCGCCAGGAGTTCGACCGCGAGCGCCTCGTCGCCGGGCTGCGCAAGGCGCTGACACGGAGGCCAGTCGCGGACGGAGTCGCCGAGCAGGCCGCCGACGAGATCGAGGCGGAGCTGCGCGCCGCGGGCGCCGGCGAGGTCCCGAGCTCTCGGATCGGCTCACGGGCGATGGAGAAGCTCCGCGGGATCGACCAGATCGCGTACATCCGCTTCGCGAGCGTGTACCAGAGCTACGAGGACCTCGAGGACCTCAAGCGCGAAGTCGACAGCCTGTACGCGACGCGGGGCGCCCCCGCGGACGTGTCGTGAGCGTCCTCGCCGACCGGGACATCCGCGTCGAGCTCGAGACGGGCCGCGTGAAGATCGAGCCGTATGACCCGGCCGACCTGCAGCCATCGTCGGTTGACCTCCACCTCGACCGTCGCTTCCGCGTCTTCCGCAACAACCGCTATCCGTACATCGACGTCCGCGCGCCGCAGCCCGACCTGACCGAGATGCTCGTCGTCGAGGACGAGGAGCCGTTCATCCTCCACCCCGGCGAGTTCGTGCTCGGCCAGACGCTCGAGTGGGTCGAGCTGCCGGACGACCTCGTCGCGCGGCTCGAGGGCAAGAGCTCGCTCGGCCGCCTCGGGCTGCTCATCCACTCGACCGCCGGGTACGTCGACCCAGGATGGCGGGGCAACCTGACGCTCGAGCTCTCGAACGTCGCCAACCTGCCGATCGCGCTCTACTACGGCATGCGGATCGGGCAGATCAGCTTCTTCCGGATGTCGAGCCCGGTGGAGCGGCCGTACGGCTCGCAGGGGCTCGGATCGAAGTACCAGGGCCAGTCCGAGCCGACCGCGTCGGCGTTCCACGAGGACTTCGAGGCGGGCCGGCGCCGGGCGGAGCGCTCGGAGCGCTCGGGGCACTCGGAGCACTCGGAGCGCTTGGCGGAGCCTTCGGAGCGCCGGGCCGAACCCTCCGGGCGACGCTGAGGCGACGCTGATCGGCCGCTGAGGAGGCGTGCGTGGCGATCAACGACGCGGTCGACTGGCGGGCCGATCTCGGCGGGGGAACGCATGTCGCGATCGTCCAGGCCGGCACGTTCCGGTCGGACGCGGGCGCGCTCTTCGGTCCCGTGCCGCGGCTCCTCTGGGATCGCCTCGTCACCGACGAGATCGACGCCGAGAACCGGCTCCTCCAGGCGCTCAACTGCCTGATGGTCGAGACGCCGGCCGGGCGGGTCCTCGTCGAGACGGGGATCGGCGAGCGGGTCGACGAGAAGACGCGGACGATGCGCGGCTACCAGGGGTCGCCGATCCTCGCGGCGCTCCGCGCTGCGGGCTTCGATCCGGGGACGATCGACGTCGTCGCGCTCAGCCACCTCCACTTCGACCACGCGGGCGGGCTGCTGGACGCGGCCGGGGAGCGAGGCTTCCCGCGGGCATCGATCGTCGCCCAGCGCGCGGAGTGGGAGATCGCGTTCTCGGAGAACCCGCGGATCGTCGCGAGCTACGTGCAGCCTGAGCTCGCCCTCGTCCGAGACTGGGGAGCCGAGGGCTGGGCCGACGGCGAGCGCGAGGTCCTCCCGGGCGTGTCGGTCGTGCCGACGGGCGGCCACTCGGCGGGGCACCAGGCGATCGTGGTCCGCGGGACAGGGGCCGGCGCTCGGACGCTCGCGTTCTTCGGCGACCTGTGCATGCGGCCCTGGAGCGCCAATCCGCGCTGGGTCACGTCGTTCGACGATTTCCCGCTCGACTCGGTCGAGGCGAAGGCGTCGCTGTTCGCACGGGCCGCCGACGAGGGCTGGCTCGTCGCGCTGTCACACGAGGTGCGCACTCCGGTGGGCCGCCTCGTCCGCGACCGCGATCGCTACCGCTTCGAGGCCGTCTAGCCGCGCAATGTCAGCCGCCATCCGGCGCCAAATGCTCGGCTGGCGGGCGTTGTGCACGGGTCCGCCGCGGCGCCACGCACGACTCCGGTGCCAAATACCAACGGCCGGGGGCATATGCCGCTGCGGTGGGCCGATGCAGGTGTTAACTCCCACAACGGACGGCATCTGGTGCGAATTCGGGCCGCCCGACCGCTGTCAGCCGCCGCCCGACCGCTGTCGGTCGCCGCCCGCCCTCACCAGATGATCGGCTGGCTGGCGTTAACTCGGGTCCTGGCAGGACTCCACGCACGGCTCGGGAGCCAGATGCCAATCAGCGGAGTATTTAGCGCTCGGACGGGCCCATTCGAGCGATAACGTCAGCCAACGCGACATCTGGCACCATTTCAGGCCGGTTCGGCCTCTAACGCCAGCCACAGAAGCATCTGGCGGGGGCGCACATGCCGGCCGCGATCCCCAGGTCAGGCGGCGCGGCCCTGGTCCCCACTGGCGGCTCCGTCGCGGCTCATGCGTGCGCCGCCATCACGGTCGAGCCCGGCCTCCAAAAGCGCCGGAATCTCCGCGGCCGGCACGGGCCGCGCGAAGAGGAAGCCCTGCGCGCGCTGCGAGCCGAGCGCGCGCAATCGATCGAGCTGGTCGCGCGTCTCCACGCCCTCGGCCGTGACGCTCACGCCGAGCGCGGCCGCGAAGGCGAGCGTCGCGGTCACGATCGCCGTGTCCTCGCGCGACGTCCCCAGGCCGCCGATGAACGAACGGTCGATCTTCAGCCCCTCGATCGCGAAGCGCTTGAAGTACTCGAGCGCCGAGAACCCCGTCCCGAAATCGTCGACGGCGAAGCGCACGCCCATGTCGAGGAGGCGCCGGAGCGTCCCGTCGGTCGTCGTCGACTCGTGGAGCATGAGCGACTCCGTGATCTCGAGCACGAGGGCGGACGGCGGAAGCTCCGACGCGCGGAGGATCTCCCTGATCTCCTCGACGAACCCCGGCTCGACCGCCTGGCGGGGCGAGACGTTGACGCTGATCGTCAGGTGGTCGCGGCCGGGCGCCGCGTCGCGCCACGCCCGAAGCTGGCGGCATGCCGCCTCGGTGACGATTCGGCCGAGCGGGACGATCAGCCCGGTCGCCTCCGCGAGAGGGATGAACTCCCCGGGCGCGATGAGCCCGCGCTCGGCATGACGCCAGCGGACGAGAGCCTCGAGGCCGACGATGTCGCCCGATTCGAGGTCGACGATCGGCTGGTAGTGGAGCTCGAACGCGCCCTCGCCGATGGCGGCCCGCAGCTCGGATTCCATCTCGAGGCGACCGCGCAGCCGGACGCGCATCGACGGGTCGAACACGGCGTGACGCGCCTTGCCCTGGGCCTTCGCCGCGTACATCGCGGCATCGGCGTGTGCGAGGAGGTCGTCGGCCTCGGTCTCGGCACCGGTCGAGAGGGCGATGCCGACGCTCGCGCCGACGACGAGCGACCGCTCTTCGAGCTCGATCGGCCGGCGGAGGTCGGTCGAGAGCCGTTCGGCGGCCGAGATCGCCTC
>VBHW01000225.1 GCA_005881055.1 Chloroflexota bacterium | reverse complement strand
GGCCAGGAGGCTAGACTGGGCGCCGCCGCCAGCCATGCCGATTCGGCCCACCGAGGGTTCATCGATGCCCGAACGCTCCACGCTCCCGCACGGCCAGCCGAGCGATCCCGCGAAGCGCCACAGCGCGGCGCTGACCGACGGGCCGGACCGGGCCGGCGCTCGGTCGATGCTCAAGGCGATCGGCTTCACGGACGAGGATCTCGCGCGGCCGCTCGTCGGCGTCGCGACGACCTGGATCGAGACCATGCCGTGCAACTACAACCAGCGCCGCCTCGCGGACGCGGTCAAGGTCGGCATCCGGGCGGCCGGCGGCACGCCGATGGAGTTCAACACGGTCTCCGTGAGCGACGGCGTCTCGATGGGCACGGAGGGGATGAAGGCAAGCCTCGTCAGCCGCGAGGTCATCGCCGACTCGATCGAGCTCGTGGTCCGCGGCCACCTCCTCGACGGGCTCGTCTGCCTCGTCGGCTGCGACAAGACGATGCCCGGGGCGGCCATGGCGCTGGCCCGCCTCGACGTGCCGGGTCTCGCCCTCTACAACGGGACGATCTACCCGGGCACCTACAAGGGCCGCAACGTCGACATCGTCAGCGTCTACGAGGCGATCGGCGCGTACCGGGCCGGCAAGATCGACCTCGACGAGCTGTACGGCATCGAGAACGCAGCCTGCCCCGGCGCCGGGGCCTGCGGCGGCCAGTACACGGCGAACACGATGAGCACCGTGCTCGAGTTCATCGGCCTCTCGCCCGCCGGCCTCAACGGCATCCCGGCCGAGGACCCCGCCAAGGACGATGCGGCGCGCCGATGCGGCGATCTCGTCATGGACCTCGTCCGGAACGACCTCCGGCCGAGCGCGATCGTCTCCCGCGCCGCGCTCGAGAACGGCATCGCCGCCGTCGCAGCCACAGGCGGCTCGACGAACGGGGTGCTCCACCTCCTGGCCATCGCCCATGAGTTCGGCCTGCAGCTCAGCATGGACGACTTCGGGACCATCGCCGACCGGACGCCGATCGTCGCGGACATGAAGCCGGGAGGCCGGTATTCGGCCTCCGAGATGTACGACGCGGGGGGCGTGGGCCTCGTCATGCGCGAGCTCCTCAAGCGCGACCTGCTCCACGGCGACGCACCGACGGTCGACGGGCGGACGATCGCCGAGATCGCCGGCGCCGTGAGGGAGACTCCCGGCCAGAAGGTCGTCGTCCCGATCGAAACGCCGATCAAGCCGGTCGGTGGGCTCACGATCCTCCGCGGATCGCTGGCGCCTGACGGGTGCGTCGTGAAGCTGGCCGGCCACGAGCGGCGTCACCATCGGGGCCCGGCGCGGGTCTTCGACTCGGAGGCCGCGTGCTACGACGCCGTCCGTGCCCAGCGGATCGTGCCCGGCGACGTCGTCGTCATCCGCTACGAGGGTCCCGTCGGCGGGCCGGGCATGCAGGAGATGCTGAGCGTCACCGCGGCGCTCG
>VBHW01000224.1 GCA_005881055.1 Chloroflexota bacterium | reverse complement strand
GCCGCGCGAGCCCGCGGCCTCTCGTCCGCGTACATTCCCGGCGGCGACGATCCCGAGCTCGAGCGGACGAAGCGAACCGAGGCGCGCTACATGCGCCTCCTCATCGGGATGGTCTTGCTCATCGTCGGCTCGGGGCTGATCGTCTCGCTCGTCGGCCTGGCGCTCGCGGCCGGCGTCGGCAAATGACGGCCGTGCCCGGCCGGTGATCGGAGAACGCGGGTCCGACACCCCCTCGGCGCGCCTCGAACCGTCGACGTGGGAGCGGGCCCACGAGCGGCTGATCGCCGACCTGGGCGACCTCATCCGCCTGCGGAC
>VBHW01000223.1 GCA_005881055.1 Chloroflexota bacterium | reverse complement strand
ACGAGCATCGCCTACCACCTCGCCGAACGGGGCTGGACGGACGTCGTCCTCGTCGATCGGGCGGAGCTCACGTCCGGGTCGACGTTCCATTCCGCGGGGCTCGTCGGCCAGCTGCGCTCGAGCGTCAGCCTGACGCGGATGATGATGTACGGCGTCGAGCTCTACCGGCGCCTGCGCGACGAGACCGGGACCGATCCCGCTTGGCACGAGGTCGGATCGCTCCGCCTTGCCTCGACGGTGGAGCGCCACGAGGAGCTGCGTCGGCAGGCCGGCTGGGCGAAGACGTTCGGCCTGCCCCTCGAGCTCATCAGCCCCGCCGAGGCGCGCGACCGCTTCCCGCTCATGTCGGTCGACGGCGTCCTCGGCGCGGTGTTCCTGCCGACCGACGGTTGGCTCGACCCCTCGGGCCTGGCGCTCGCCCTGGCCGCCGGCGCCCGGAAGCGCGGCGCGACGATCCTCACTCACACCCGGGTCGTGGCCGTCCACGTCGATCGGGGCCGGGTCATCGGCGTCGACATCGAGCGTGACGGCGAGCGGACGACGATCGGCGCCGACGTCGTCGTCAACGCGGGCGGGATGTTCGCGCCCGAGATCGGCCGCATGGCGGGCGTCGTCATCCCGATCGTCCCGCTCGCCCACGAGTACGTCTTCACCGAGGCGATCGAGGGCGTCCCGCCCGACCTGCCGACGATGCGTGACCCTGACAACCTGTGCTACTTCCGCGAGGAGGTCGGCGGCCTGTGCATGGGCGGCTACGAGCGGCACCCCGCACCGTGGGCTCTCGACGGCATCCCGGCCGACTTCAACGGCCGTCTCCTCGCGCCGGACTGGCCGCGCTTCGAGGAGATCATGGCCGGCGCGATCCGTCGCGTGCCGGCGATCGCCGATGCGGGCATCACGCGGCTCATCAACGGGCCGGAGGGGTTCACACCGGACAACGAGTTCATCCTCGGCGAGTCGGAGGTGCGCGGCTTCTTCGTCGCGGCCGGGTTCTGCGCCCACGGCATCGCCGGAGCCGGAGGCATCGGCCGCCAGATCGCTGGGTGGATCGTCGACGGCGAGCCGGAGCTGGACCTGTGGCGCATGGACATCCGCCGGTTCGGTGCCCAGTACCGCTCGCCTGGCTACACGCTCGCCCGGACGACCGAGGTCTACCGGACGTATTACGACATCCACTACCCGAACGAGGAGCGCCTCGCCGGACGGCCCCTTCGACTCTCGCCGACGTACCCGCGGCTCCAGGCGCTGGGTGCCGAGTTCGGCGAGAAGTCCGGCTGGGAGCGGCCGAACTGGTTCGCGACGAACGCCGGCGGGAAAGATGGGGCAGGCGAGGATCTCCGGCCGCGGGGCTGGGCCGGGCGGCACTGGAGCCTGGCCATCGCGGCAGAGGCGCTCGCCACGCGGAACGCCGCCGCGCTATTCGACGAGACGAGCTTCGCGAAGATCGAGGTGGCGGGTACGGGCGCCTGCACGTTCCTCCAGCGGCTCTGCGCGAACGACGTCGACCGGCCGGTCGGCTCGGTCACGTACACGCAGATGCTCAATACGCGCGGCGGGATCGAGTGCGACTTCACCGTGACGCGGCTCGCGGACGACCGGTTCTGGATCGTCACGGGGACGGCGTTCGGCAACCACGACCTCGGCTGGATCCGCAAGCACCTCGCGGGATCGGAGGGCGACGACGGCCGGGTCACTGTCCGTGACGTCACGTCGGCGCGGGCGTGTCTCGGGCTGTGGGGGCCACGGGCCCGTGACATCCTCGGATCCGCGTCGCGCGACGATCTCTCGAGCGATGGTTTCCCCTACATGACCGCCCGTGAGGTCACGGTCGGCAGTGTGCCGGCCGCCGCGCTCCGGGTCACGTACGTCGGAGAGCTCGGCTGGGAGCTCTACCCGCCGACCGAGTACGGCCTCGCCCTCTGGGACACGCTGTGGGAGGCGGGCAGGCCGCACGGCCTCGTCGCCGGCGGCTATCGCGCGATCGACGCGCTGCGACTGGAGAAGGGCTACCGGGTCTGGTCGAGCGACATCACGCCGGACGAGACCCCGTTCGAGGCCGGGCTCGGCTTCGCCGTCCGCCTCGACAAGGGCGACTTCATCGGGCGCGACGCCCTCCTCCGGGCCCGCGAGGCCGGTCCCCGCAAGCGCCTGCGCTGCCTCGTCCTCGTCGACCCGCGGGCCGTGGCGCTCGGCAACGAGCCGGTCCGCGTCGACGGCGCGATCGTCGGCCGTGTCACCTCGGGCGGATACGGCTTCGCGGTCGAGCGGAGCATCGCCTACGCGTACCTGCCGCCCGACCGCGCCGCGATCGGCACGCGTGGCGAGGTCGAGGTGTTCGGAGAATGGATCGGCTTCGAGGTCGCGGCCGAGCCGCTGTACGACCCTGCCGGCGAACGGATCCGCGCGTGAGCGCCGGGAGCCAGCCCGAGTACGGCAGCGCGTTCAGCGCGTCGCGCGCCCGCGCGGGTGACGACGAGCTGGCCGATTGGCTCGCGTTCGCGCTCGCCGCGTGCGACGACGCGGACGTCGTGGCCCTGGGCCATTTCCGACGCGAGATCGAGATCCACACGAAGCCGGACAGGTCGTTCGTGACGGAGGCCGACCAGGCGATCGAGCGGCTCATCCGCGAACGGATCCAGGCCCGCTATCCCGCGCACGGCCTGGTCGGGGAGGAGTACGGCGAGGCGGCAGGGTCGTCGGGCCCGGGCTCGCCGGCCGCTCGCTGGTACATCGACCCGATCGACGGGACCCACAACTACATCCGTGGCGTCCCACTGTTCGGAACGCTCCTCGCGCTCGAGGTCGACGGCGAGATCCAGGTCGGCGTTCTCTCGGCGCCCGCGCTTCGCGAGCGGTGGTACGCGTCGCGCGGTGGTGGCGCTTGGGCGGTCGGCTCGGCGGGCACGACGGGACCGCGGCGGATCAGGACCTCGGCGATCGGCGACCTCGCCGACGCGCAGATCCTCTACGGGTCGGGCCACGACGTCGAGGAGAGCGGCCGGGCGCCCGGCTTCCGCGGCCTGCTGAAGGCTGCGTGGCGCGAGCGCGGCTTCGGCGACTTCTGGGGCTACGCGCTGCTTGCCGAGGGCGCCGCCGAGGGAATGGTCGAGGTCGACGTCCGGACATGGGACCTCGCCGCGCCGCTCGTCCTCATCGAGGAGGCGGGCGGTCGGGTGACGGACTTCGCCGGCGTCCGCCGGATCGATGGGCTCGAGGTCATCGCAAGCAACGGTATCCTGCACGACGAGCTCGTCTCCCGACTGCGGTCGGGCTGAGGCGGCAGACACCACCGGAGCCACGATGTCGATCGAGCGCATGCCAATGCCGCCCGTCGCGAGCGAGATGCCGCCCGCGACGGGGGAATCGGCGACCGCCCTGCCTGTGGCGGTCCGGCTCCAGATCCTCGCCACCGAACACTGGAGCCTCCTCGCGACACGCTCGCTGACCTGGAACGAGTCGTTCAGCCGGTCGAGCATGTTCCTGTCGGCGCTGTCGGGCAGCGTGGTCGCGCTCGCGCTCGTGGCCCAGGCGTCGACGTTCGGCGAGGCGTTCAACGTCTTCTCGCTCGTGCTCCTGCCGGTCGTCTTCTTCCTCGGCGTCGGCACGTACGCGCGCCTCGTCCAGGCGAACCTCGAGGACGCGCGCTGGGTGTCGGGCATGAACCGCCTGCGGCACGCGTACCTGGAGTTGGCACCCGAGCTCGAGCAGTACTTCATCACGAGCTCGCATGACGACGAGATCGGCCTGGTCACGACGGCTGCCGCGGGCGGGCGTCACGCGGCGTCGGGTACGGGCGGCCTGGGCGTCATCCTCCAGGGCCTGGTCACGACGCCCGTGACGATCGCCGTCATCGACTCGGTGGTTGGCGCCGTGCTCGTCGCGATGATCGGTGCCCGGATGGGCTCCGGGATGGCGCCGTCGGTGGCGCTCGGCGCCCTCGCGTTCGCGGTCACGTTCGCGAGCATGGCCGCGTACTACTTCCGGTCCTACGGCGCCTATCGGGCGGCCAACGAGCCGCGCTTCCCGACGCCGCCCGAGAAGACGTAGGCACCCTGGCGGCGCGGGCCGCCGATCGTCGACGCGCGGCGATTGCGCCGCGTCTACATGCGCCGGATGGGGGATGCGCCCGGGACCATCGATCGGGTGACGTCCTGCCCGGACGGCGGACTAGCATCGGCCGATGAGCCGACCCCGCGTGATCCTGTGGGCCGTCCTCCTCGTCGCCGGCGTCCTCGTCGGCGCAGGGGCCGACGGCGCGCCGCCGCCCCACAGCTCCGGCCTCGCGCCGGACGTCGCGGCGGCGCCCCGCGGAGAGCCGTCGCCGACCACGGGAGTCGCAGTCACCGCGAGCCCGAGCCTCGTCACGCCGGTTCCGAGCCCGTCCCTCTCCGTCGCATCGCCGACCCCGACGCCGCAGCCGACGCCCACCCCGACATCGACGGCTGCCCAGGCGACGCCCTCGCCCAAACCGGCTGCGACCGCGTCTCCGACGCTGCGCCCGACCCCGAAGCCGATCGCCCCTCGCGCCCTGTCGGCGTGCCCGATGTTCCCGGCGAGCAACGTCTGGAACCGGCGCGTCGACGGCCTGCCGGTCGCGCAGAACTCAGACGCCATGGTCGCCGCGATCGGCCTGAACGCGCACCTCCACCCCGACTTCGGCTCCTACAGCGGCTACGGGATCCCGTACAACATCGTCGGCACCGCGACGCCCCGCAGCACCGTCCGATTCCAGTACGCGAGCGAGTCCGACAAGGTGGGCTACCCGATCCCGGCCCATCCGAAGATCGAGGGCGGCTCGGACCGGCACATCCTCATGGTCGACACGAACGCGTGTCGCCTGTACGAGCTGTTTGCCGCGGTGAAGACCTCGAGCGGCTGGCGGGCCGGCTCGGGCGCGACGTGGGACCTCCGCTCGAACAGGCTGCGACCGAACGGCTGGACGAGCGCGGACGCG
>VBHW01000256.1 GCA_005881055.1 Chloroflexota bacterium | reverse complement strand
GACAAGATCAAGATCGTCGGCGAGACGTACACCGACAACTGGGATCCGAAGAACGCCCAGACCGAGATGGAGCAGTTCCTGACGGCCAACGGCAACAAGGTCGACGCGGTCCTGTCGGAGAATGACGGGATGGCGGGCGGCGTCGTCGCGGCGCTGACTGCCCAGGGCCTCGCCGGCAAGGTGCCCGTGTCCGGCCAGGACGGCGACATCGCCGCGCTGAACCGGGTCGCGCTGGGCACTCAGACCGTCGACGTCTGGAAGGATGCACGGTTGCTCGGCAAGGCCGCCGGCGAGGCCGCGGTCGCGTTGTGCAAGGACAAGGACATCAAGAAGGTCCCGGGTGTCGGCTCGTTCAAGAGCCCGGGCGGGAACGACATGACGTCGATCCTCCTGACACCCCAGGCGATCACGAAGGACAACCTGAACGTCGTTCTCGATGCAGGCTGGATCGACAAGGCCAAGCTCTGCCAGGGCGTCGCCGCCGGTAAGGCGGCCGCCTGCGGCTGAGCCTCTCGACGACGTCGTTGTATCGAAGCGCGCCCTGTGCTGCACCGCGGCACAGGGCGCGATCCTATCCGCTCGCGGCTACTGAGGCTCGATGATGGCTGAGGCGACCGGGACACTGCCCGAGATCCGCGGCGAACAACCTGACCAGCGGTCGATCCGCTCGGTCCTGACTGCCATCGACCTCGACACGCGCCTGATCGGCATGATCGCCGCCCTCGCGGTCATCTGGGTCGGCTTCAACGTCATGTCGGGCGGCAGCTTCCTCACGGCCCAGAACCTGTACAACCTCTCACAGCAGAGCGTGTCGGTCGGGATCATGGCGACCGGCATGGTGTTGATCATCGTGTCGCGGAACATCGACCTCTCCATCGGGTCGGTCCTCGGGTTCACCGGGTACACGATGGCGATGATCCAGGCCGTCTGGCTCCCGACGACCCTGGGATTCGGGTTCGACAAGCCATTCACGTGGATCGTTGCGCTCGCGATCGGAATCGCCATCGGTGCGCTGATCGGCGGGCTCCACGGCTATCTCATCGCGTATGGCGGCATCCCCTCGTTCATCGTCACCCTCGGCGGCCTGCTCGTCTGGCGTGGGCTCGTGTTCGAGGAGCAGCAGGGCCAGACGATCTCGCCGCTCGATGCGACGTTCCAGCAGCTCGGTGGCGGACCGACGGCATCGCTCGGCGAATGGCCGAGCTGGGTCGCCGGGGGCATCGCCTGCGTGCTCATCGCCTTCACGATGATCATGGCCCGCCGCCGACGGCACTCCTTCGGCTTCCCTGTTCGGCCGCAGTGGGCGATGGCCCTACTGATCGTCATCAGCTGCGTCGCCGTCCTCGCCTTCGTGTTCGTCATGAACAGCTATCCGTGGCCGTCGGGTCTTGCCTCCCAGTACGCCGTGGATCACGGGGTCACCGAGCCGCCCGGCGGGCTCCGGATCCCGACCGGGATCGCGTTCCCGGTCGTGATCCTCATCGGCGTGACGATGGCCATGACGTACCTCGCGACCCGACGCCGATTCGGACGCTACGTGTTCGCGATCGGCGGCAACCCCGAGGCGGCCGAGCTCGGTGGCATCAACGTCAAGCGCACGATCATGTACACGTTCATGCTGATGGGCGTGCTGGCCGCCGTGAGCGGTGCGATCCAGTCGGCGCGGCTCCAATCCGCGGTCACGAGCCTCGGCGTCCAGGCGGAGCTCGACACGATCGCTGCCGCCGTGATCGGCGGGACGTCGTTCTCGGGCGGCATCGGCACGATCCCCGGGGCGGTCCTGGGGGCAGTCGTCATGCAGTCGCTCCGCTCGGGCATGCTCCTGCTGCGGGTCGACTCGCCGATCCAGGACATCGTGGTCGGCGTCGTGCTGGTGAGCGCCATCGGCTTCGACACGCTCGTCCGCCGCCGGAGCGCCCGATGACCGGCCAGTCGCCTGATCCCGAGGCCGGGACAGGCACTGATCCCAAGGGTGGCGGCGACGCTGCCGCGGGCGGTACCGGAGACGGCGCGGTCCTCATCGAGATGCGCAACATCAACGTGGCGTTCGGCGGCGTGCATGCGGTGCAGGACGTCACGGTCGACCTCCACGCCGGCGAGGTGGTCGGCCTCGTCGGTGGCAACGGTGCCGGCAAGTCCACGCTCATGCGGGCGCTATCGGGCGCCCACCCACCGGACTCGGGCGAGATCCTCGTCGACGGGAACGTCGCGACGATCACGAACCCCCGCGACGCGAAGGCGCTCGGGATCGAGACGATCTACCAGACGCTCGCCCTGGCCGACAACGTCGACGCGGCCGCGAACGTCTTCCTCGGCCGTGAGCTGACGACCCGTACTGGCTCCCTGGACGACTCGGCGATGGAATCGGCCACCCGCAAGGTGTTGCGGCGCCTGAACCCGAACTTCAAGAACTTCAAGAGCGCGGTGAAGTCGCTCTCGGGCGGCCAGCGGCAGGCCGTCGCGATCGGGCGCGCGGTCCATTTCAACGCCCGGATCCTCATCATGGACGAGCCGACGGCAGCGCTCGGGCCCGCCGAGACGACGCAGGTCCGGAACCTCATCAAGCAGCTGAAGAGCGAGGGCATCGGCATCTTCCTCATCAGCCACGACATCCACGACGTGTTCGACCTGTCCGACCGGATCAGCGTCATGTACCACGGCCGGATCGTCGGCACGGTGAAGCAGACGGATATTACGACCGACGACGTCCTGGGGATGATCATCCTCGGCAAGAAGCCGGAGGACGTCACCCAGAAGGAGCTCGAGGAGCTCCACGCCTGAGGCGCGCGGCTACCCACGACCCGGGGGAGGCGGCAGGGCGTTCGCGGGGCCCGCGGCAGGGCGTTCGCGCGGGCCGCGGCAGGGCGTTCGCGCGGGCCGCGGCCCGGCAGGCGCGCCTACATCGCGGCCAGATATTCATGGCCGGAATGCTGGGCACGTTCGTCTGCGTCGCGAGGCGTCCGCAGCCTCGAATTCGTGCGTGAGGCGGCTGGCTCGTGCCTCCCTCCAACCTCGGTGATGCCCCGCGGGGCATCAGCTTCCGGCCGTGGAGTCCGCCGGTGAATTTCTGGCCACGCTGGGCCGATTGACGGCCAAATTTGCGTGGACGGAGAAACAGGACGCGTCGCGACCGCTACGTCCGGCGTCTCCATGATCGATTCGTGCGTACGACCTTCGCCGCCTTGCCGATTCCCGTCGGACCTGATGCCCACCGGGGCATCAGAAGGGCATCCGGGGAGGCGGGATTCTCCCTGGGCGCAAATTTGTCCATGAGATCGGCTACGGGCCTCCGGGCGCCACGACCTCGGCCTGAGCCCGGGCGCCATGACCCCAGTCTGAGCCCTGCCCTCCCTAGTCGAGCTCG
>VBHW01000229.1 GCA_005881055.1 Chloroflexota bacterium | reverse complement strand
TCCTCCTCGCGGGAGACATCGAGGAGGGGATCGATCCGATCCTCGTCGGCCGCGGCCTGCCCCACGTGGACGTCCTGAAGGTCGCCCACCACGGCAGCAGGACGTCGTCGACGGGCCCGTTCCTCGATGCGGTCCGCCCCCGGTTCGGCCTCGTGTCGGCGGGTGCGGGCAACCCGTATGGCCACCCGGCACCGGCCACCGTCGCGCGACTGCGCGAGCACGGCGTGACCGTCTACCGGACCGACCTCGACGGGACTGTGGACGTGTCGCTCGATGGTGCGACCGTGGCAGGCATCAGCGCGGAGGCCGACCGCGACGCGGACGAGCTACCGGTCGCCACCGTCCGTGCCTCGGCTGGCCGCTCGCCCTCGGTCGCCTTCGCCTGCGGCATCCCACGCTTGTCCGGTCCGGCGGCTGCCCTGGTCCGCGCGGGAGTCGTCCAACCGCCGCTCCCTCGCTCGGTGGCATCGATCGCCCGCGTGTACTCGACGACGCCGTCCGCCTGGGCGTTGCCCGTCCGCTACCATCGCCCGGATGACGGTCCCCGGGCGGGTCGAGGCGGCCTCCCTCCTGCTCTCCCTCGAACCATCGCCGCGGTTCCTCCATCACTCGCGGGCCGTCGGCGAGGTGGCCGCGTGGCTCGCGCGACGGATCGGGGCGAACGGCATGTCGGTCGACCGGCGGCTCGTCGAGGCGGCGGCCCTCCTGCACGACGTCGACAAGGTGCTGCCTCGCGACGATCCAGCGCGCGCCCTCCCCCACGGTGAGGGGTCTGCGGCATGGCTCACGCGGGCCGGGCACCCGGAGCTCGCCCGAGCCGTCGCCGCGCATCCGGTCACGCGCCTGCGGGACGGCGAGGCGTACCGGCGCTGGTCGGCGTTCGCGACCCGCGAGGAGCGGATCGTCGCCTACGCGGATAAGCGGGCCGCCCAGCACCTCGAGCCGATGGCCGACCGGTTCGCGCGCTGGGTCCGCCGCCATCCCGACCGGCCGGGTTGGGACGCGGCAGCGCGGCGGGTCATCTGGGAGCGCGCGCTGCGCCTCGAGAGCGACGTCTGCCGCGCCGCGGGTGTCCGACCCGAGGACGTCCGGCGGCTCGCCTGGACAGGGCGGGCGCTCGCCCTCGCGCGTCCGGGGCCCGCCGCGCAGCGCGTCGGCAGGTCGGCATGAGCGCCCCCGAGGCGGCCCCGACCCGGCCCACGACGGCGATCGGCTACTTCTGGGGCGACGACGGCTATGGCCTCGACCTGGCGGCGGCGTCCGTCGGGCGGCGGCTCGCGGACGAGTCCGGGGTCGCGCCGGACCGCTGGACCGTCGCCGGAGGGGATGCGACCCCGGAGCGCATCGGCGAGCGGGTCGCGACCGCGACGCTCTTCGGCGGCGGCACGCTCGTCGTCGTGACCGACCCGTGGCCGCTCATTCGTGGCCGCGAGGCGCGTGACGCGGTCGTCGCGCTCCTCGGGACCGTGGCGCCCGGCAACGGCCTCGTCTTCGTCGACCCGATGGAGCGTGTCCCGAAGACGCTCGACGCGGCACGCGCCGCCTTGGCAGCCGCCGTGCGCTCAGGCGGTGGCGAGGCGCGCCAGCTCATGGCGCCGAACGCGGCGGGGATGGTCCGCTGGATCGAGGATCGCGCGAAGGAACGCTCGATCGCCCTCGGGCAGGGCAGCGCGCCGGAGATCGCCCGGCGGCTCGGAGGGCTCGTGCGCGAAGGAGACGTCGACCGTCGCCGGCAGGGCCAGCTCGCCGTCGCCGAGCTGGAAAAGCTCGCGCTCCTCCACCTCGACGGGGGTCAGGTCACCGAGGACGACGTCCGCGCGCTCGTGCCCGAGGCGATTCCCGGATCGACGTTCGGATTCCTCGACGCGCTGGGCGAGCGACGGATCCGCGATGCGGCCGGCCACCTGGAGCGCATCCTCGAGTCGACGCCCGAGCCGGTCGTGCTCGTCCAGATGTACGGCCGGGTGCGCCAGCTCCTCGACATCGCCGACCGGCTCGCCGCCGGCCAGGGCTCGCGCGACCTCGCGAGCCTGCGCCTCAACCCGTATTTCCTCGACAAGCTCGTCCGCCAGGCACACGCCTGGTCCGTGCCCGAGCTCGAGGCCGCGCTCATCGGCCTCCTCGACCTCGACGTCCGCGTCAAGGGCGCCGATGGAACGACCTCGACCGAGGGCGGACGGCGGCTCGCCTTCGCGCTGTGGCTCGCGGAGCACGTCGGCCGGATGCCGGCGCCGGACGGTCGGGTGGCTCGCGCCGGGCATGCGGCGGCGCGAGGCAGCTGACGGGGGGTTCCGCGGACCGGACTGGTGCGCGTGCGCCGGCCGACGTTCAGTCGGCGCTCGACCAGGCCTGCTCCTGGACGACGAGGTCGCTCTCGATGGCGAAGACGCAGCGGCCCTCGCCGAGCTCGAGGAGGTCGATGAGGTCAGGGTCGATGTACAGCTGGTGGCAGTCCTCGCACAGCCCGCCCGGGATCCCGAAGCACAGGCGCTCGCTCCGGTCCGGCAAGCGGAACGTCGTGTCGAATCGCGTCACGATGAGCTTGCGGGTGCAGCGAGGGCAGCGTTCGCGGAGGCGGGACATCGAGTCGATGACCTCGGATGGGTTCGGTCATTCG